>CALHKJ010000476.1 GCA_938033975.1 uncultured Saprospiraceae bacterium
GATCAGGTAGGATTTCAAGCCAAATTAAAGGAACATAACTTTGAAGAAATAAGACCTTCTCATGTAGAGATATTTCAGATTAATATCGGAAAACTATGTAACCAGACCTGTGCTCATTGTCATGTTGATGCTGGACCAGACAGGAAAGAAGAAAACATGGATAAGGCAACTTTGGAAAGATGTCTTGAAATCATAAAAGCCGTCCCTTCCATCCATACTGTTGACATAACCGGAGGTGCACCAGAAATGAATCCTCACTTTAAATGGTTTGTAGAAGAAGTATCGAAGCTTGGTAAAAAAGTTATTGATCGTTGTAATCTGACCATCGTAATGGCTAACAAAAAATATCATGACCTGCCAGAGTTTTTCAAAAAGCATAATGTACAGGTTGTTTCTTCACTACCTTACTTTTCAAAATCAAGAACGGATAGTCAAAGAGGAGATGGAGTTTTTGAAGACTCAATTAAGGCACTTCAATTACTAAACGAAGCTGGTTATGGACAAGAAGGATCTGGACTCATTTTAGATTTGGTCTACAACCCTTCTGGCGCATTCCTACCTTCTTCCCAAGAGCAATTGGAAAGTGAATTTAAAAGACAACTAAAAAGGAAATATGATATAGTTTTTAATTCATTGTATGCGATTACCAATTTGCCTGTGAGCAGATTCTTAGATTATCTTGTAGAAACTGGGAATTATGAGGAGTATATGGAAAAACTTATCAATGCATTCAACCCAATGACAGTTGAAGGACTAATGTGCAGAAATACACTTTCTGTAAGTTGGGATGGATATATCTATGATTGTGATTTTAATCAAATGTTGGATTTAAAGGTGGCGGCGAACTCTAAACATATTGATGATTTCGATTTGGAAGCTTTGTCAAAAAGAAAGGTTATCGTAAACCAACATTGCTATGGATGTACTGCTGGTGCAGGTTCAAGTTGTGGTGGCGAAATCAATTAATTTTCAAAATTGAAACCAAAACAAATTAGATTCTTATGATTAGAATTAATGGTCTAAATCGAGTCTCACAGATGTCCTAAAGTTTAGAGATAAATCATTTGATACCCACAGATTATGTTGAATTTTATGCCGACCTTTAAGGCCTAAGATTGATTCAATGAGATACATCCTACTTACTATTTTTTCATGCCTATTTGGGGCCGCTTGCACACAACAAAATCAAGCCTCCACCCACAAAGCTGATCACCAATACACCAATGAGCTTGTACATGAAACAAGCCCCTATTTGCTTCAACATGCCCACAATCCGGTCAATTGGAGAGCTTGGAACGACGAAACACTAGCATTAGCAAAAAAAGAAAATAAGCTTATCATCATTAGCATTGGCTATGCAGCCTGCCATTGGTGTCACGTCATGGAGCATGAGTCATTTGAAGATGAGGAGGTAGCACAACTTATGAATACCCACTTTATCCCTGTAAAGATTGACAGAGAGGAAAGACCTGATATTGATGATATTTATATGACAGCATGTAATATAATTTTAGGTAGAGGTGGTTGGCCATTAAATGCAATAGCTCTTCCAGATACCAGACCCGTTTTTGCTGGTACTTACTATCCAAAAGATCAATGGATGAACATTCTCCAACAGATGATTAAGCTGAAGGAAGAAAACCCACAAAAATTAGAAGATGCAGCTACAAGTATAACTGAGGGTATTAAAGCATCCGATGTAATCGAAACTCCAAGCAATGTTGCCTATGATCGCAGCATTTTAGATGATATTATGGATGACTATTTATCAAGTATTGACTACAAGAATGGAGGAAACGATAGGACGCCTAGATTCCCACTTCCAAACAATTTTGAGTTGGCCATGAAATACCACTGGCTTTCCAATTCTGATAAATCAAAGGAAGCTGTAGACATTACGCTTACGCAAATGGCTTACGGTGGTATCTATGACCAACTTGGAGGCGGATTTGCTCGTTATTCTGTTGATGGAGTGTGGAAGGTTCCACATTTTGAGAAAATGCTTTATGACAATAGTCAACTTTTGGGCTTATACGCAGATGCATACAAAGTAGATAAGAATCCTCTTTATAAAAGAGTAATTGAAGAAACGGTTGGCTTTTGCAATCGAGAGTTGCTTCACACTGATGGAGCTTACTACTCTTCTTTGGACGCAGACTCAGAAGGAGAAGAAGGCAAGTTTTATGTATGGAATACTAAGGAAATAGATTCCTTGTTAGGTGCAGATGCTAAAATATATAAATCATACTATAGCATCACACCAAGAGGCAACTGGGAGCACACAAACATTCTTCATATAACTAAAACGCCAGAAGAAGTTGCTCGCTTAAATAAAATTAGTGTTGACAATTTGCAACAAATAGTTTCATCTTGCAATGAGAAGTTATTTGCCGAAAGGTCAAAAAGAGAAAGACCAGGAACAGATGACAAAATCCTATGCTCTTGGAACGCATTGATGATCGACGGATTGCTAAGATGTCATGAAGCTACTGGAGATAAATCATATTATGATAGTGCAATAAAGACCACCAGATTTATACTTTCAGAAATGAAATCAGAGGAAGGTGGTCTATATAGAAATTACAAAAATGGAAAAGCATCAATCAATGCTTTTTTAGACGACTATGCTTTATTGATAAATGCACTCATAAAGTTATATCAGAATGATTTTGATCCAGCTTGGCTTCAAGAAGCAAAATCATTATCAGAATATGTGATTGAAAATTTCAGCAATGAAAATCAAGAATTATTCTACTATACATCAAAAAAGGACTCACCCTTGATTGTTCGTAAAACTGAATTTGCAGATAAAGAAATACCTGCATCTAATTCAATAATGGCAAACAATCTTTATCAATTAGGAAGTTTGTACTATAAAAAGGAATGGTCAGATCTGGCTGAACAAATGCTTGGCAGAATGCAAGATCAATTAACTCAAGAAAGTGCAGGCTCATATTACAGCAATTGGATACAATTATATCTTAGCATGGTACAACCAGCATATGAAATTGCTGTTGTTGGAGAAAATGCTAAGGCCATTAGAAAGGAATTAAGCTCCTATTATTTGGGAAACAGCATCTTGCTCGGAGATACCAAAGAAAGTGAATTACCACTGCTTAAAGGCAAGTATATGGAAGGAGAAACTATGATCTATGTATGCCAAAATAAGACCTGCAAATTACCCGTTACTAATGTATCAAAGGCGCTTAAATTGATAGAGCGATAGACATAAATTAAACGATAATAGCTTATCTTTGTTAATAGAACAACACTAATACGCAACGATCATGAAAAGAAACCATATTCTTGCACTTTTAATGCTAGTAGCTGCCATATTCATTTTTGTTAATGCAAGTAATGATATAGCAACTTACTATACCTTCACTACCGCAACTGAAGAAGCTGGCGTAGTAAAGGTAAATGGGACCTTAGATCCGAATCATGAAATAGTGTACAAACCAGAAGTCAATGCTAACAAATTTAGTTTTCACATGTTAGACACTGATGGACAGTCATTAGAAGTGATTATGGCATCAGCTATGCCTCAAGAT
>CALHKJ010000477.1 GCA_938033975.1 uncultured Saprospiraceae bacterium
AAAGCATACGTATTGGGTTTTCAAGGTGATTCTCTTAATAGAAATTCTGTTGCCTGCATGACCAAGCATTTTTCAGGTGGAGGTCCACAAAAAGATGGAGAGGATGCACACTTCCATTACGGTAAAGAGCAAGTTTATCCAGGCAATAATTTTGATTACCATTTAATTCCATTTCAAGATGGAGCCTTTCCAGCCAATACTTCTTCTATAATGCCATATTATGGAATTCCTGTGGACCAAAGCTCAGAAAATGTAGCCTTTGCATTCAATAAAGAAATAATGACCACTCTGCTTCGAGATAGCTTAGGATTTCAAGGGGTAATTTGCACAGACTGGGGACTTATCACTGATAGAGCAATTAAAAATGCTTCCGCTTGGGGAGTAGAAGATCTTGACGAACTAGGAAGAGTAGAAAAAATAATAAATGCTGGTTGTGATATGTTTGGAGGAGAAAGCCGTCCCGAACTTGTTGTCGAGTTAGTAAATCAAAATCGGATTTCTGAAAGTCGAATTGATGAATCAGTGCGAAGAATCTTACAAGATAAATTTATCCTAGGCTTATTCGATGACCCATTTGTAGATCTAGACTATCTCTCGATTGTAAATAATCAAGAATTTATTGAAAAGGGTAGAGAAGCACAGCAAAAATCCTTGGTGCTTTTAAAGAATGAAGAAAATATCCTTCCATTGCCAGAATCTGCAAAAATATTTTTGGAAGGCTTCGATACTTCAGCTTTACCGGATTACAGAAAAGTTATGACCAACTTACAATCAGCAGACTATGTTGTATTGAAATTATCAACTCCCTACGAAGAACGAAATGACGAAATGTTGGAAAGCTTCTTCCATCAAGGGACTCTTCAGTTTGAAGGCGATGAAAAAACCAAAATCTTAGAACTTCTAAAAAAGAAAAAAACGATCACAGTTGTTACTATGGATAGACCTCCAGTTATTCCAGATATTGCAGCTAATTCGAAAGCCCTTATCATTGATTTTTATAATGAGGATAAAATTATTTTTGATCTAATCTATGGAAAATTTTCTCCTTCGGGAAAACTACCAATCGAACTTCCATCATCTATGGAAGCTGTACGAAATCAAAAAGAAGATTTACCTTATGATTCTGCCAATCCACTTTATCCATTTGGCTACGGTTTGTCCTATAACTAGTGAATGTAAAATAGCACAAGCATAGATTTATATTAAATCTATGCTTGTGCTGAATTGAATTTTTTTATCTAAACTCTTCAACATACTTCGACACAGCAACAATTTCTGCATCAGTCAAGATTCCTTTGAATGGAGTCATCAATCCTTTACCATGATAAACTTGAGCCACAGCCTCCTCCAAAGAGATAACTGATTTAGTCAAATTCTTAGCTCCATTGATCTCCATGTTACCCTTAGTTCCATGACAGATCGCACAAAGGTTTTTAAATTTCTTTTTTGCATCAACTGCAGCGATATCTTTTTTACTAACTGCTGCGATAATTTCTTTCGCCTTTGCTATATGTTCAGGCGGCGTCGGAACTGTATCATCTTTCGCTTCAGTTTTTTTCGAAGCCGTTGTCGTTGCTTTGGTATCCTCTTTAACCGTTTCCTTTTTACCAGAATTTTTTACGGTTGGTTTATTAGATTTTGTTTTGTCTGTACCATCTCCACCGCAGGCTGCCAAAACAAAAATAGACATTAATAGCACTGCACCAAATAAATATATTTTTTTCATTAAAACTTGTTTTCTTTTTATAATATCATTCCTTCTTTGGAAAACTCTCTATAACTGATCGCTACAGAAGCCAAAGCTAAGATAATCAAAGAAGCGACAGTAATGATATAATGAATTGGTTCTATCGTTCCTGCAACAATCTCTTTAGTAGCCAATGCAACATTTAAAATAGGAACAAAAACAGTAGCCCAATTTAATTCAACACCTGGTAACAATGCAATAACTGCAGGTATTATTACCAAAAATGACATCGGTGATACAATACTCTGTGCTTCCTTAAAACTCTTGGCTCTTACAACCAATGCAGAAATGATACCAGCAAAAAAGATAGCTAGAGGAATCAACATGGCAAATAACATTAGCACAAACTTAATTCCTACTATATTGGACATTGCCTCCAAGATATCTTCAGGAAGATCAGGTAAGAATTTCGCCGCCAAGATCAAACCAAATATAGTCATCAGCGCTGCTGACAATCCTACAAGCGCAATGGTAAAGACCTTACCTAATAAGATATTGAATTTTGAAGCAGGTACCGTAAGTAGAGTTTCTATCGTTCCTCTTTCCTTCTCTCCAGTAATCAGATCTAAGGCAGGATACATACAACCCATAAAGCAAAAGATAATAAAGATGTAAGGTAAAAAACCACCTACCATCTGCCCAATCTGTTCATTTTTAGGAGCAATATCATAACGGATTAAATCAATCGGATCTATTGCATCTTTGGTTAAATTTAATTCAGTAATTCTACTATCTAATATTTCACTTTCATAATCATCTACAATATCCGTTAGCCTACTTTTAACCATGATGTTTGTAGACTTAAACCACATGTTGACTTTCCCAGATTTCATATCATTGATGCGTTCCTGATAGTTACTAGCAAAACCAATCATCGCGTCTAAGCTATCTGCCAATATTTGATCTCTTCCTGTTTCTAAAGTCACCCCACTTATGATTTCAAATTTGGCAGTATCAAGTACCGCTGCAAAATCTGAAGGAGCCTCTAGTAAGCCAATTTTCAATTTTTTATTTTCCTCCTTCTCCATAATAGAAGAAGTCAATTTAGAAATTCCATATAGCAGGACGGGCATCAATAATGCTGGCATAACGATAGCCGTCAATAATGTCCTCCTATCACGTAGTGTGTC
>CALHKJ010000478.1 GCA_938033975.1 uncultured Saprospiraceae bacterium
CTGGGAGTTTAGATCATTTATTGATCAGTAATGATAAGCTTAAGGTCGAAGAGATTGAATTTTTTAAGATAAATAGGGGAGGAGATATCACATTTCATGGACCAGGACAGGTCACCGGATATTTAATTTTGGACTTGGATGATTATTACCATGATGTCCACAAATATGTTAGGGATATAGAGGAAGCAATCATTCTATTTTTAAACGAATATGGGATTGCAGGAAAAAGAATAAAGGATTTTACTGGTGTTTGGTTAGAAGATGAAAAAGGTCAAAGAAAGATTTGTGCAATTGGAGTACATATGAGCCGATGGGTAAGTCTGCATGGATTTGCTTTGAATATAAATACAGATCTAAAGTATTTTAAGAATATTGTCCCTTGTGGAATCGATGAAGCTAATAAAGATGTAACCAATCTTTCGATTGAATTGGGGAAAGAGCTCAGTATAAAAGATATAGCTTCAAATCTCCAAAAGGCTTTCGCAGAGGTTTTTGGTTTTGATTTACTTAAATTAATTTGATGATAAAAGAAAAAAGGATTTCAGAATCCAGAACGGTCATGACTGAGATGATCATGCCAAATGATACCAATCCACTTGGCAATTTGATGGGAGGAAATTTGATGAGATGGATGGATATCGCTGGAGGTGTCTGCGCAGCAAAACATGCAGAAGCCCATGTTGTAACTGCCGCCGTCGATCATGTTTCTTTTGATCTTCCCATCAAATTAGGAAATGTAATCACGATTACTGCCCAATTAACCAGAGCATTTAATAGCTCAATGGAGGTATATGTTGAAGTCCAAGTTGCAGAAATAACTGGAGCAAATCAACGAAAATCCAATCATGCTTTTTTCTCCTTTGTTGCATTAGATTCAGAAACTCTAAAGCCTATAAAAGTGCACAAGGTCAGTCCTGAATCAAATCAAGAAAAGGAGCGATTCAATGCTGCAACAAGACGCCGAGAATTGAGGCTAGTATTGAGTGGAAGAATGAAACCTTCAAATGCAACTGAGTTAAAAGATATATTTCTTAGTTAAAAATATCACCTGAAAAATCTGTTAGATCATTTAGGTTGTCTGAAAGCATATCTCTAAACTCTGAAGTTTGATTACTCAATTCGAAATTGATGACTTCTTTGGCAGCCAATCCATTAAGCAAAAGCTCCATCATGAAATATTGATCAACATCCTTGTCACTGTATTCCTTAGCAAGATTCTTCAAGCCAGGAACGCTTTCTAATTTTTTCTGATACTCTTCATCAGAATCATCAGCACTCAAAGTAATGGCATGATTTGAACTAAACCACAAGCGTAAGACTTCGTAAGGGTCAGATTGTTGTTGTTCGGAATCTGGGTTCGGGAAATACAAGTCGAAGGTATCTTCTATTGCATCCTGGATAAGGTACATGGCAACTTTGTGAGGGCCTTCTTGTTCACCTTCATATACCAATTCTGCTTTACCTGTTACTGCAGGAATAACTCCCCAGAAATCAGTGATTCGAATATTAGTTTTTTTATCTCCGTTGATTAAAGCTCTTCTTTCTGCAGCACTAACTAAATTTTCTAAAGCTGAAATACTCATTCTGGCAGAGACTCCACTTTTCTCATCAATGTATTCAGATGTTCTCGCATTGAAAACAAGTTTTTCTAAGATGTCTCGATTGATTTCACTGATGCTCACAGTCTCTTTTTGATTGGCTGACAACTTAGCTTCTTGCCTTGTAATTTCTTTTGCAATATCGGTTGAGACAGGGTAGTGTGTCAATATTTGACTTTCAATCCTATCTTTTAATGGAGTGATAATACTTCCTCTGTTTGTATAATCTTCTGGGTTTGCCGTAAAGATAAACACGATATCCAAAGGCATTCTCAATTTGAATCCTCTAATCTGAATGTCACCTTCTTGTAAAATATTAAACAAAGAAACCTGTATTCTAGGTTGTAAATCAGGAAGTTCATTGATCACAAAAATTGCTTTATTTGCCCTTGGAACCAATCCAAAATGAATAACTCTTTCATCGGAATATGGTAACTTCAATGTAGCAGCTTTGATTGGATCAACATCACCAATAAGATCGGCAACACTTACGTCTGGAGTAGCTAATTTCTCTACATATCTTTCATCGCGATGAATCCATTTTATTGGGGTCTTGTCACCATGTTCCTTGATGATATCTTTTGCATTTCTAGATAGTGGATTGAATGGGTCATCGTTCAACTCTGAACCCTCTATAATCGGGATATACTCATCCAAAAGTTGAGTAAGAAGTCTCGCGATTTTAGTTTTTGCCTGACCTCTCAAACCAAGTAAAAGTATATTGTGGGAAGACAAAATTGCTCTTTGGATATCTGGGATAACTGTGTGGTCAAAACCAATTATTCCTTCAAAAACTTGCTCTCCTTTTTTAAGCTTTTCAACAAGGTTATCTCTTAATTCTTGTTTGACTGATCGATTGTTGTATTTCGATTTTTTTAGTTCACCTAAGGTGGTTATTTTCTTGTAATCCATCTATTCTTTATCTTCTTTTTCTTTTGTTTGCTTTGTAATCCATAAATATAAATTCACCTAAACCTTTCAATGAACTATAAAATGCTTTGCCGTTATTGGCCTTTGTAAATTGATCAACAAAATTTACCAAATAAGGATCTCTTGCGATCATAAACGTTGTAATAGGTATGTTTAATTTTCTGCATTTGCTTGCTAACCCTAAGGTTCGTCCTAGAATTTTTTTATCTAGGCCATATGCATTTTTGTAATACTTCTTTCCTTTTTTGATACAGGTAGGTTTTCCATCTGTAATCATCATGATTTGTTTGTTGGGATTTTTTCGCTTCCGCAAAAGATCCATTGCTAATTCGAGACCAGCAACGGTGTTGGTATGGTATGGGCCTACTTGCAAATAAGGCAAATCCTTAATCTGTATTTGCCAAGCATCATTTCCAAAAACAATGATGTCTAATGTGTCTTTCTTATACTGAGTTGTGATCAATTCAGCTAGAGCCATTGCGACTTTTTTTGCTGGAGTGATCCTATCTTCTCCATAAAGTATCATAGAGTGAGAGATGTCAATCATCAATACAGTGCTAGTCTGCGATTGAAAAAATGTCTCATGAACTTCTAAGTCCTGTTGGGTCAACTTAAAGTCATCAATTCCGTGATTGATTTGAGCATTACGAAGAGATTCAGTCATGGATAGTTTGTCCAATCTATCTCCATACTCATAGGCTCGCGATTCTTCAGTGATCTCGTCACCACGGCCTATGATTTTTGTATTGTGTTTTCCCGGTTTTGATTTTTGAAGATCTTCAAAAATATCTGCAAGAGCGGTTTTTCTTAGACTGATTTCTAATTTGGAGGTTGGAGTCATTGGTGACTCAAGCTTTTTATCAGCTAAATATCCTTTATCCTTTAATTCTTGAATAAAGTCAGCTAAACCATAGTTTTCATCTGTGAGGTCATATTGCTTGTCCAGTTGGGTCATCCAACTTAAAGCTTCTTCAACGTTTCCAGAGGTATGTATAAGCAATTCCTTGAAAAGCTTGAAAAGCCTGTCGAAAGGATTTTCTTCAGGATCGTTGAATTTTTGACTAAAGGTCCAATTAAGCATTCAGAATAGTTATGACTTAAAAGTAACTAACTATTCTGAATGCATTATTGTTTTATTATTTAAGAATAAATGATCCTTTACCGACCATATATTCTTTGTTATAGGCTTCAATTTGGTACAAGCCTGAACTTAAAGCATAGTTTGGTGAAAAGTCAATACAGATTTGAGTATCTTTTTGAGTGTACTCAACTGTACCGCTTGTTGTATATCTCACATCTTCATTTGTTAGTTTATTTGTAAGAACACCACTTCCGGCATTTTCTATTGCCATTGTTTCTCCTTGAGGATTGATGATTCTTACATAGAAAGTTTCATCTCCTGCAGCTGTTACCATGTTTGTTTCAGTAACCAAGCATGATCTCAATACTTGGATATTCTTTGCTCTTCTTGTTGACTTTAGCTCACCGCTATCTTTTTTCTTGAATCCCTCAACATTCATAGCATTGATTTTGATTGCTTCTGCCATGTCAACTTTATCAGCCAAGACATTGTTTTCTTCTGAAAGCTCTTCTTTCATAGTTACCAGAACAGTCTGTGTAGAATCTAATCTTTCTATGTCCTTCATTGATTGATTCAAATTGTTGGTAAGAAGGTCGTTATCATTTATTAATTTCTTGTTGTTTTCAGTAAGGCCTGCATTTGCTTCTTTCAAGCTTCTTATTTCTGCAAGGTAACCAGCAACACTTGAATTCATTAGATCAATTTCTTCTTTAGCTTTTTTGAGCTCTCTTTGAGTCCAAATAAGACCATTGATCTTTTCTTTTTGCTTGCCTAACTCAGTTTTCTGAGTTTCAATCAATGCATTCAACTCTTCATTGTCACCTCTCATGTCTTCAAGGTTAGCCATTGCTTCTTCGTAATCATTGTTTAGAGCAGTTTGAACTTTTTCTAACTCTGTGAGATCACTTGCCTGCTTGGCATTTGTGGTTGATAATTGATTATTAGAGTACCATTGGAAAATATTAAGTGCAAGTAGTGCGATTGCAAATAACCAAGGTATAAGTGAACGATTGCTTTTTGATGTCATAACTATCCAGTTTTATTTATATCTATTACGACAAATATCACATAATAATTATCAACAAACCACACCAACCCATAAAATTTGTGGTTTACACCTACCTATGAAACTTCACTAACTAGGGGAAAACCCTATTATTTTCAAACATTTGAACAATCAACGACATGTGCGCAGCTATCAAAAAGAATAAAAAACTCTTTCTAGACATTGAGACAGTAGCTCAATCTCCCGTTTATAGACTGTTGAATTTGGATATTCAAGCATTATGGGATAAAAAGGCTCTAGCTATTCGGCAAACTGCGAAAGGAGGTATTTTGGATAATGAATCACTGTATGAACAAAAAGCAGGAATATTTGCTGAATTTGGTAAGGTCATCGTCATTTCCATAAGGTTTGAATACAGTCTTAATGGCAATTTGATCATTGAAAACAGTTCGTTTGCATCTAAAAACGAATACGATTTACTATTCAATTTTGCAAACTTCTTAAATAATGAGTTTGATTCTTTATCAAGCGCTAAAATAATTGGCCATAATTTAAGAGAGTTTGACATTCCCTATTTAGCACGACGGATGATAATTAATGAAATTAAATTGCCTAAGGTATTAAGGATAGGAGGGAAAAGGCCATGGCAGATAGATTATCTATACGATACCTTATGTTTGTGGAAATTCGGTGATTTTAAGAATTATACATCCCTCAATTTGTTAGCAAAAATACTAAACGTA
>CALHKJ010000479.1 GCA_938033975.1 uncultured Saprospiraceae bacterium
CACCAGGAAGAATATTAGCTGCATCAATTAGGTCTTCATCAATAGTGATTGATCCAACATAATTCAAATTAGCCTGAGTAACTCTAGCGCGGTGAATTTTCGATTTATGAATTGTTAATAACATGCTTGCAAAATTATAAAAATATTAATCAATATGTGCCTTATGATTGCTTCAGAATCATATTATCAATAAGTCTGACTTTTCCGGCCCAAACTGCTGTAGCTGCTACTACATAGTCCGAATCATCCCAGTTTTCAATAGGTTTTAATGTATATCCATCTACAATCGTAAAATATTCAGGCTCATAGCCCCTTGGCTTTCCTAGATTTTTCATGGCATTTTCTTCAACTTCAGCAACTGATTTACTTTTCATCGAGCGTTTTGCCTCCTTCAATGCTTTATATATAATTGGAGCCCATTTTCTTTTGGCCTCAGTGAGGCGGACATTTCTGGAACTTAAAGCGAGGCCATCTTTTGCTCTTTGGATTTTGACCACAACCAGCTCAACTTTCATCCTCAGGCTCTTTATCATTTGGGCTATGATTGTAAATTGTTGGAAATCTTTCTGACCCATATAAAGGCGAGTCGGTTTAACAATTTTTAATAAGCGATGAACTACTTGGACCACACCTTCAAAATGACCAGGGCGAAATTGTCCTTCCATTTGTTTATCCAATCCTTTGAGATTCACCTTCACTGTTTCTTTTGTTCCTTTAGGATACATTTCTTTTACGCTTGGTGCAAATAGGAAATCTACTCCTGCCTTCTGCAACTTTTCAGAATCAGCTTTTAGAGTTCTCGGATATTTGTCTAAATCTGACTTAACATTAAATTGAGTTGGATTTACAAAAATTGAACAAACAGTAAAGTCGTTTTCTTTCAATGAATTTTTCATCAAGGCAATATGGCCTGAATGCAAAGCCCCCATTGTTGGAACAAATCCAATAGACTTTCCTTTATGCTTCTTTAGTTCGTTTTGTAGTTCTTTGACTGTTGTAAATGTTTTCATTTGGTGTTTTTTCCAAACCAAGTCTCCATGACCTGAATAGATTTTTTGTCTTGTGGTGTATAATCTCTTTCAATATATCCTTCGTGTCCTTTTCCTTCGGGAAACCATTTCCAAATAAATCCCCCAGCCCAAAAATCCTCTTTCCAAAAGGTGGTATAAAGTGCATGTAAGGCATTAGCTTGGGCTTGCTCATTTATATTAAGAGAATGTACTTTTTTCTCAAGTTCCCATGTTTTACCTGCACAACCATCAACACTTAAATAACCATATTCTGTAAACAGAATAGGCACTCCTTGCTTCGAAGAAAAATTCTTCAATTCTTTAACAATGGGTTTCCATGCTTTAATCAAACTATTGACGCTGGGAGTCTTATCATTGTTCAATGGAAAGTAAGCGCTTACACCTATAAAGTCCAACTCCTTCCAAAATTTAATATTCTGATAGTTATCCCAGTTGGCAGAATATGTCAGCTTGCCACAAAATTCTTTTCTAATATCTTCTATAAGTTGAAGCCAAAATTCAGGTCTTAATTCTACACTGCGCTTAAATTCTGTACCTATACAAAAGATTTCAATATTCTCTTTGACAGCGATATCTACAAAATGAAATATATAATCACGATAATTTTTCTCCCACTCATTCCATTCTTCATCACTTTTGAATTCCATTTCACCTACCCAACCACCAGGAATATAAATTTGTGGCTTGAGCATAACGCCAATTGAATCCTCTTTTGCTAATTTGATTGTTTTAACTACTCCTTCTTCCTTTTCACCCCACCATTGCCTAGGGATATTATAAGTAACATTCGTACTTCCTTTGCGTGTAAAGCCATAGGGAACCGCCTTGATGTAGTCTGCACCAATTTCTTGAAGTGGTACTAAGGGATTTGATTTATACTCTTGTGGTGGCGCTACAAGGGTTACACCTTTGATCTTTTGGGCTGATAAGGTATCAACACCAGTTGGTAACATGAAAACCAGGGAAAGGAGGTATATTTTAAGATATCTGTTCATTAATTGCTGCGATATTATAAACGCAATATTCAATAAAGAAATTCAATTCAGGACCAATTTGTTCTTCTATAGGTTAACATGGCTATAATTCATACAATTAATTTACTTAGCATGATTTGCAGCAAATTCACAAGATTAATAAACAGAAACTAAAAATAGTTAAGCATATCCTCATATCAAATTAATATTACATATTTATTTAATATATTCGGGCTTATATTTCAATCACTTAAGTTCGAATAATGAATAATCAAGCATTCATCGTTGAAGGAGGAAACAAGTTAAATGGAGAGATAATACCTCAGGGGGCGAAAAATGAGGCTCTTCAAATCGTATCTGCGGTATTACTTACTGATCAAAAAGTAAAAATTGACAATGTCCCGGACATTCTAGATATCCGCAAACTTATTAGTCTTTTAGAGGGATTAGGAGTAAAAACTGAAAAGCACAATGCGAATAGCTATACATTTCAAGCTGATCAGATTGACCTCGATTATTTTGCTTCAAAAGACTATTTGAATAATGCTAAAAGAATAAGGGGAAGTGTGATGTTGATGGGACCTCTTCTTGCTCGATTTGGCAAAGCATTTTTACCAAAACCTGGAGGTGACAAAATTGGTAGAAGAAGACTTGATGCTCACTTTTACGGTTTTAGAGTTTTAGGTGCTGAGTTTAAATATGATGCTGCTGAGGATAATTTCTTTTTAGCAGCCGATAAACTTAAAGGCGATTACATTCACATGGAGGAGATTTCCGTAACAGGAACTGCAAATGTGGTAATGGCTGCAAGTCTATCTCAAGGAGTTACCACAATTTATAACGCTGCTTGCGAACCATATTTACAACAACTGTGTGCAATGTTAAATCGAATGGGCGCTAAAATTGAAGGGATAGGTTCAAATTTATTGACAATTACTGGTGTTGATTCCTTAGGAGGAACTGAACATAGATGCCTGCCAGACATGATTGAGATAGGAAGTTTTATTGGTTTAGCTGCAATGACACAATCAAAGCTTAGGATCAAAGATGTGAATAGAAAAATGCTTGGTAATATTCCAAGTACTTTTCAAAAAATAGGAATCCAACTAGATTTTGAAGGTGATGATATTTTGGTTGATGGATCTGAGGTGTATGAAATACAAAACTTCATTGATGGGAGTATTTTAACGGTATATGATGCCCCTTGGCCAGGTTTCACCCCTGATCTTATGAGTATTCTTTTGGTAACAGCAACTCAAGCAAGAGGAAGTGTACTTATCCATCAAAAAATGTTTGAAAGTCGATTGTTCTTTGTTG
>CALHKJ010000480.1 GCA_938033975.1 uncultured Saprospiraceae bacterium
TCTTGTCTGATGATTTTAACCCAACTAAAACTAAGTTCAGATTTTTTCCATTTACCTAGAGCTGGAATAAAAGCAGGAACTCCTGAGGCCCATTCCGGATAGCGGGCACCATATTTATCTCTTAAGTATTCTTCCTCTGCATACATGATTCGCTCATAGTACAACCAATACAAAAAAGTGAATGCCACTACAAACCAAAAATTTCTAGTAAGACTAGCGATACCTAACCACATAAAATAATTACCCAAGTACAAGGGGTGTCTTACCACTGAGTAAGGACCAGTTGTATTGATATGATCTGCAATCTGCCCCTCGCTGGTATTTCTACCTGAGGTATTATCTGCTGAATAACCAATTGCGATGCACCGAATCAACAATCCTAATAAAGCGATAGCCAAGCAAATTAACTCCCAAGTAAAGCTGAATTCCAAGTTAAAATCGGGTAACATTTTGACGAAAACAATAAGTCCAGGAATGATTATGAACACGGGCAAATAACTCCGATGCTTAAATAAAAAATCACCTTGAACTCTGAATTCCTCTCTTAATGGCATTTGAAATAATTTATCTGGCATTTATTCTGTCTCCAGATTGGGGCAAAGTAAAGAAAATATGGACAATTAGGCCCAAAAAATGAGTTTTTGACGACGAAAAAATAAACTAAGGCGAATTAGCAATAGGCAAACATTTAAATAAGTTTAATTATCCTCAGTAAATCTTATTTTTGCGACACTATGCAGTTTATTTTTCCAAATTTTTTGTGGGCGTTGTTACTGCTTGCTATTCCCATCATCATTCACCTTTTCTATTTTAGAAGATTCAAAAAGGTATATTTCACCAATGTGAAATTTTTGAAAGAGGTAAAAGATGAAACCAGCAACAGGTCCAAGCTCAGAAATTTCTTGGTTCTTCTTTCAAGACTACTTGCATTTGCAGCCCTGATTCTTGCATTTGCCCAGCCCTACCTTTCTGACAAAGAGATCAATCAAAAGAAAGATAATTACATAAGTCTATTCGTGGATAATTCTTACAGCATGAGATCCCTCAGTGAAGATGTCCCATTAATCGACAAAGCAAAGTCTACCGCTAGATCAATCATTGAAGCTTTTTCCGAGACCGACCAATTTCAAATTGTAACGCATAATCTTTCTGGCAAACAACAACGTTGGCTCAATAAAGATGATGCATTGGTTATGGTCGATGAAATTGAAATTACTCCAGAGGTAAATAAATTATCTAGCGCACTCAACAGACAGATCAACTTAATGAATACTGTCGACGGCAATAATTCTATTTATATTCTTTCGGATTTCCAGAAGGTGATTTCTGACCTTCCGGCAAATGTGGATACGAGTTTCAATATTCAGTTGATGCCATTCCAATCAATCCAGGAAAATAATATCAGCATAGACTCTGTGTGGCTCGATAGTCCAGTTGCAATAAAAAATCAATCCAATCCTTTGGTGGTAAGAATTGCAAACTACGGAAACGAGGACAAAAAGGATGTAAGGCTTTTTGTAAAAGAAAATGGTCAAACAAAACCAGTAGGAACTTTCGATATTGATGCCAACAGCAGTGTCACGGACACAGTTGATATGGTCTTCACACAAGATGGCTGGCAAAATGTTGAGGTACAGGTTGAGGATTACCCTATTCTTTTTGATGACTCTTACATGATATCATTGAACATTAACAACAATGTCAAAATTCTTTCTCTCAATGAAGGAGGTGGAAATAAATACTTGACAGCATTGATGGATGGTTTGCCAAACTTCCAGTTGACCAATCAATCATTATCCAACATCCAATACAATAAGTTCAACGAGAACGATCTTCTCATTTTGAATGATCTAAATTCGATCAGCTCCGGTCTTGCTACCGAACTAGAAAATTATATTTTGGCTGGAGGTAAAGTTTTGGTATTCCCGGGAAGAACAATTAACAAAGATGCTTACAATCTTTTCTTTAATAAATTGGCAAGCAATAGCATCAGTGAGTTCAGCAGTGACGAAAGAGAAGTTTTTAAGATCAATAGCAGAGAGTTTATTTTTTCAAATGTTTATGAGCGTATTGACAGAAATTTAAAATTACCAGTAACAAATGGTAATTATACATTTTCAAATTATACAAGCAGAGGTGGAGAGACACTATTAAACTATAGAGATGGTTCTCCATTTTTACAAAAGTACGTGAAAGGAAAAGGTATTCTTTATGTTAGTGCTGCGCCACTCTCAGAAGAATCAAGTGACCTGGTAAAAATAGCAGAGGTCTTTGTGCCTATGATATACAAAATGTCTCTTTCTACCGGCGAGACAAAACCAATCGCCTATACCATCGGAAATGATAATCTTGCAGAAACCAACAATATTAGTTTGGGAGTAGAGACGATTTATAAAATCACAGGAGAGCAAGAATTTATTCCTGGCCAAACCAAGGTTGGAAATAAAACCATCATAGATTTTAATGACATGATTTCCAAAGCTGGTTATTATGACCTTACGGTAAATGACACTATAGTTGATCGATATGCTTTCAATTATGACAGAACAGAATCGATATTGGATTTTATGGGTGTTCAGGAATTGAAAACTAAATTCGGAGACAGCTATGAAATTTATGAAGACTTCCTTAAAGCTGATGTCAGCCAATTAATAAAAGATAGAGACAAAGGAAAAAGCCTATGGCGTTTGTTCTTAATCCTAGCTTTAGTATTTTTGGCTATAGAAACTTTACTCTTGCGTTTTTGGAATGTCTAAACACTAAAGAATAAAATGGTAATACTACTTAAAAAAGCCACCATCGTCGACCCACTTTCCAAATACAATGGAAAAAGACAAGATATTTTAATTGAGAAAGGAGTAATTACCAAAATTGGAGCCAGCATCTCCTCCAAAAAAGCCAAAATTGTAAATGCCAAAAACTTACATGTTTCTCCAGGATGGGTGGACATAGGAGTTTTCACTGGTGAGCCAGGTTTAGAACATAGAGATGTTTTGTCAACTACCTTAGATTCTGCAGGAGCAGGTGGATACACAAGAATTGCCATATTCTCAAATGACGCACATCCAATTGATCAATCATCGACGATTAGTTTTATCAAAGACAGAAGCAGCAGCTCACCAATTCACTGTCATTCTATTGGGGCACTTAGTCAGAACTTGGAAGGTGAAGAAATAACGGAGTTAATTGATATGCATCATGCTGGAGCAATAGCCTTTAGCGATGGACTACACTCCATTCAAAAGGCAGGACTTTTAGAGAGAGCTTTACATTATGTGAAAGCAGTAGACAGTATCATTATCCACAGACCAAATGACAAAACACTTTCGCTTCACAGCCAAATGCATGAAGGTGATGTCAGTACCTCTCTCGGGGTTCCAGGTATGCCAGATATCGCAGAGTCAATCATGATCGACCGAGATATCGAAATTTTAAAATACACAGATAGCAAGATGTTGATTCACTTAGTGTCATCACAAAAGGGAATTCAACATTTGAAAAAAGAAAAGAAAGCGATGCCTGAGCAACTTTTCGCCTCTGTTAGTTATCACAATTTGATGGAGACCGATGAGTCGCTTTCTGACTTTGACGTCAATAGAAAGCTTTCTCCACCATTAAGAACAAACACTGATAAATCTGCTTTAATCAAAGCTGTAGAATCAGACTTAATAGATATCATTTGCTCTAACCATGTCCCTGTAGAAATAGAAGGTAAAGAAAAAGAATTCATCTATGCTGACAACGGAGCCTTAGGATTACAAACCTGCGCAGCTTCTCTGCTAGAAATCATAGACCATGACATATTGGTCACTAAGCTTGCTATCAACCCAAGAAAGATTTTCAACCTACCTTCAGCTACCATTGAAAAAGGGGCAAAAGCAGAATTAAGTCTTTGGGCTACCAAAACAGAATTCGAGTTTACCAACAAGGACAATAAATCTCTTTCTAGAAATTCACCTTTCTTTGGAAAGACATTTAAGAACAAGGTGATTGGAGTAGTCTCTCAGGATAATTTGGTCTTGGCTTAGTGCCTCCCTGAATTTGCTACTCCGCCAGCTGGCGGACGGAAGCTTCTTTCAATGAAAGCGAAAGATTTCAACCAACTACAGTTTCTATTCAGCGAAAATTAAAGGCTATTCTTTAACACCAAAATTTCTCGGGGATCAGCTTCCGCTCCGCCAAAAGGCGGAGGGAAGATTATAAACCTATATTCGACTTTAGGAGAATATAGGTATTAGAATCAGGGAGGCAGGATAAATCCCCATAACATACCCATTTTCTAAATTCCTGTTCTTATCTTGCTAGCCATAACTAAAAGTCAATAAAATGGTAAATTCTCCAATCAAAAATGGAATTATTCTAGGAGCAGTCATGTGTATCGCTGCAACAGCTATGGCATTCATCGCTCCAAAGCCTTTTGTTCTGTATGGTAGGACTGCACTACTTTTGGCAGTTTTCTATTTCATGTACAAAATCGGTAAAGATGAAAAAGTAAGACAGGAAGGCGTATTGGATTTTGGTGAAGCATTTAAAGCAATATTTATTGGCTCAATTGTGGCTTACCTAATCTATAATGCTTATGAATTTGTTCTTTACAATTACATTAAGGCTGACCTTAATGTGATTGCAGTAGAAGCAGCAAAAGAAACTGCCGAAGGTGCTATGGATTGGCTTGCAACTGTTGCGGACACAGATGAAGAAGCAATGGCTCGAGCTAAGGAAGAAATTGCCAATGAAATGACCGTTGAAAAAATTGGTAAAAATGGAGGAAACACTTTACTCGCATTGATGATCAATTTTATTTTCCCATGCCTAATAGGTGGTTTAATAATGGCCCTATTTACAAAAAGTAAAAACGCTTAAACAAAGCAAGTATCCTGAAAGATATATCTGTAATCATACCGCTCTTCAATGAGGAAGAATCTTTGCCTGAATTAACAAGATGGATTGACAAGGTCATGCTTGAAAATAACTTCAGCTATGAAATCCTCTTTGTTGATGATGGAAGTAATGACAATTCTTGGAAGATAATCGAAGATTTAAAAACAAAATTCGAATCGATCCGCGCTATTAAGTTTAGAAGAAACTATGGTAAGTCTGCTGCATTAAATGTTGCCTTTGAGAACTGCGATGCAAATGTGGTGATAACTATGGATGCTGACCTTCAAGATAGCCCTGATGAAATTCCAGAATTGTACAAAATGATAATGGAAGATGGGAATGACCTGGTCTCTGGTTGGAAGAAAAAAAGATACGACAATGTCCTGACCAAAAATCTTCCTTCAAAACTATATAATGGAGCTGCAAGAATGGTCTCTGGAATCAAACTCCATGATTTCAATTGTGGACTAAAAGCATACAAGCAAAAGGTTGTTAAGAATATTGAAGTGTATGGGGACATGCACAGATACATCCCAATAATTGCAAAGACTGCTGGCTTCGATAAAATAACTGAAAAGGTAGTAACCCATCAAGCAAGAAAGTATGGCAAGTCCAAATATGGAATAAATCGATTCATCAACGGGCTATTGGATTTGATGACCATTTCTTTCATCGGAAAGTTTGGGAAAAAACCCATGCACTTTTTTGGCCTCTTTGGAGTACTATTTACCCTTGTAGGAATTTTCATTCTATGTTATCTTAGCTTTGAAAAATTAGTGCTAGGTGTGCCAGGCATTAGCAGCAGACCCGTTTTCTTTTTAGGAATGCTCTTAGTAATTGTAGGTGTCCAACTTTTCATAGCTGGATTTCTAGCAGAACTGATTTCTAGAAGTTCGACCAATAGAAACGAATACAAAATAGAAGCAGAAATATAATTTGAAATCCTTAGTGATTGTCGGACCTGCCCATCCCTACCGCGGAGGAATCGCCTCTTTCAATGAAAGAATGGCACAGGAATTTCAATCGAATGGTTGGAAGGTAAGTATTGTTACTTTCACCTTACAATATCCATCATTTTTATTTCCCGGCAAAGATCAACTTCACGACGGCCCTGCTCCAAGTAATTTAAAAATAGAACGCAAACTAAATTCAATCAATCCGATCAGTTGGTTTCGCACAGCATCGTTTATAAAAAAACTAAAACCAGACCTAATCATAAGTCATTTTTGGCACCCATATCTTGGGCCTGCGATAGGAACAGTTCTGAAAAATGCTGGCGCAAAAAATATATCTGTTGTCCATAATCTTTACCCACACGAAAGAAAGTTTGGAGACCATAATCTGATTAAAAAATTTATAAATAATACAGATCAATACATCGCACTTTCCCAAAAGGTTAAAGAAGATTTACTCCAACATACCCAAGTTGAAAATATACTTTTGAGCCCACATCCTGTCTACGACAACTATGGAGAAAAGACAACTCGAAAGGAAGCTTTGCAACAACTTAATCTATCAGAAGAATTTGAATATATTTTATTCTTTGGCTTGATAAGAGCATACAAAGGTTTGGATTTATTGATAGATGCTTTCGCAAATTTCTCAAAGGAAAACAAAAAAGTAAAGTTGCTGATCGCTGGAGAATTCTATGAAAACCAAGAAAAATACCTTGAGCAAATTAATGGCTTAGGAATTAAAAATGAAGTCATTATCCATGACCATTTCATTCCCAATGATCAAGTAAGATATTATTTCTCAGCCTGTGATCTGGTTGCACAAACCTATCATCGTGCCACTCAAAGTGGAATTATGCAAATCGCCATCCACTTTGAAAAACCAATGTTGGTAACCAATGTCGGCGGTTTGGGAGAAATGATTTCTGATGGCAAACACGGCTATGTGACAGCCATTGAAAAAACTGAAATCGCTGAGGCCTTATCTGATTTTTTCTCCTCAACAAAAAGTAGAGAATTATTTAGCAAAGAACTACCTTCCCTCAAGCAAAAATATAGCTGGGCATCTTTTTACAAACAGATTGAATCTTTTTAAGCATGAAATACGTAAAGCAATTAATTTCCGAAAGCATTAAGGTCAAACAAGATCTTCTTGAAGATGAAAAACTGATGCAAGAAATTTGTACAATCAATGCTTTACTAAAAAGTAGATTTACATCGGGCAACAAATTATTACTTTGCGGCAATGGTGGCTCAGCCTCTGATGCACAACATATAGCAGCTGAATTTAGTGGCCGTTTTAAGTTAGATCGCAAGGCCCTATTTGCGGAAGCGTTACACGTCAATGGATCTGCCTTGACATCCATAGCCAATGACTATGGATACGATGAAATCTATAGCCGAATGCTTGAAAGTAAAGGCAAAAAAGACGACGTACTCATCGCCATCTCAACCTCAGGCAATTCGGAAAATATAGTCAAAGCAGTCGCAAAGGCAAAAGAAATAGGCATCACCGTTATAGGGATGACTGGAAGGAATGAAGGCAAAATAGATCAACACTGTGATCACCTCCTTAAAGTGCCAAGTGATAACACACCAAGAATCCAAGAAACCCACATTTTAATCGGCCATATTATCTGCGAAATGGTGGAGATGAAATTGTTTGATCCAAAGTAGAAGCTTTTTTGATGTTTGATGTTTGAAAATCTGACATCTGAAGTCTGAGATTTGACTTCTTACATTTTCTGTGATAAATCTTTGAATTAAGGTGGTAATAATGCAAATTAACTTCCTAAGGCCAAAAAATGTTAGAATTTCTTTAATTCTTGCAACGCTTTTTGTTTTCAACACGTATTATATGTAGTTTAAGTATTGAACAACAACATCCAAGAATGAAAAGCCTGATCCTATTCCTGAGCTTACTTCTCTATTCCTTAGTTGCCATAACAACTGTTGGCGCCCAGCCTAGTATTTCCGAAATCAATATTTCTAACACAAGTCTTCAATTTATTCCCAATCAAAATCAGTTTAACGAAAAGGTGGAATACCTGTGTATGCTTGGCGCCATGGATAGAGTTTATCTAGAAAAAAATGGCTTCACATATGTCTTCCATGAAAATGAAAACTTCCATGAATGTCATGCCAACCACGCATGTGAATCTGAAGAAAAAAAAGAAATTTTAGCACATGCTTACAAAGTACATTTTGAAGGAGCCAATGAGGTAAATCCAATTGGAGACCAAAAGAAAAATCACCATCTTAATTATTTTCTTGGCAGCGACGAATCGAAATGGGCATCAAATGTTCCTGTATATCAAATGGCGGAATACAATAATTTGTATGATGGAATCCATTTGAAAAGCTACAGTAAAAATGGTTTTTATAAATACGATTTTATCATTGAGCCTGGTGCAAATCCAAACCAGATAGAATTGAGATATGAGGGAGTAGAAAATTTAAAAATTCACAATAATGAATTACTGATCCCTGCTGCAGGAAAAATTATAAAAGAATCAAAACCATATGCATATCAAATTATAAATGGAAAAGAAATTGAAGTAAAATGCACCTATAAGCTAATAGGCAACTCTCTAAGTTATGAATTTCCAGATTCGTACGATCAAAGCGCGTCATTGATTATCGACCCGATAGTCATTGGTGCTACTTTGACCGGCTCTCCAACTGATGGAGGATTTGGACATACTGGTGCATTTGACAACGAAGGGAATATGTACTTAGGTGGCATTTCTTTTGGATCTGATTATCCTGCAACCTTTGGTGCATTCCAAACCACTTTTGCTGGAGGAAATGAAGATATAGCAGTTTCAAAATACAATCCTACTGGTACTGAACTTATCTACGCCACATACCTTGGATCTTCAAGAAGTGATTGGCCGCATTCAATCATCGTTGACAAGAGCCAACAACTTTGTGTCCTTGGTACAACTCAGGATGATGATTATCCTACTTCTAGTTCTGCTTATTCTCGACAACAACAAGGAGGTGTGGATATAGTAGTGACTAGATTAAACAAAGATGGTTCGCAGCTTGTTGGTTCAACCTATATTGGTGGCTCCAGTTCGGATGGCCAAAATTTATCAAATTTAAATACCAATTATGGTGAAGAGTTTCGCGGCGAAATAAATCTAGATTCGCGTGGTAACATTTATATCGCATCTTGTAGTTCCTCTTCAGATTTTCCGACTACTGCAGGAGCATTCCAACCAGAATTAAATCAAAATGGCTCTGATCAAGATGGAGTTATTTTCAAAATGAATAGTGATTTGTCCGTATTATTTTGGTCTACCTATCTTGGCGGAACAGATAGGGATATGGTGGCTAGTTTACGTATTGATGAATTTGGAGAAATATATGTAACAGGTGTCGCGGGTGACACTGATTTCCCTACTACCGGAGGCCTTATTCAATCTGATTGGCCTGGAGGACAAGAATCAGCTTTCGTTTCTGTGCTTTCCGCAAATGGCCAGAATCTTTTAAGAAGCACTTTTTGGGGAACTTCAGGAATTGATCATGCCTATTTTCTTGATTTAGATGAAGATAACAATGTTCACATTTTTGGACAGACAACTGGACAAATGCTGATAACTCCCAACACCTATTTTTATAATGAAAACTCAAGGCAATTTATTACTGCCTTTAATAAAGAATTGACAGAAGTTGTGTACTCAACTACAATAGGTACAGGGCCACTATCAAGCGACAACTATGATTTTGTACCTGTTGCCTTTATGGTTGATAAATGTAATGGCATTTATTTTTCAGGATACTATGGCCAACCTAACTTGCCTTTGACACCCGATGCAATCTATACCAATAGCATAGACGATGGTTCTTTTTATCTTGGTGTGTTGGGTGAGAATGCAGAATCTTTGACCTTTGGTACCTATTACGGAGATGCAAGTCATGTAGATGGAGGTACAAGTAGATTTGATAAAGGAGGGATTGTTTATCAAGCTGTTTGTTCATGCCAATGGAGTGGTGAATTAATTACCACCCCAGGTGCATACACAGAATCACAAACAGCAGGTTGCAACGCAGGAATTTTTAAAATTGACTTAGAAATAGAAACCGTTACTGCGGATGCATTTGTAGAACCAGAAGGAAGAGGATGTGCGCCCTTCGATGTTGATTTTACTTTTGCGGGTCGAGATGGCGTTACTTACTTTTGGGACTTTGCTGGACTAGGAACTTCCACTGAAAAAAATCCTAGCTTCACTTTTACAAACCCGGGTAGTTATGAGGTCGTACTGATTGCTGAAAACCTAGAATCTTGCAATGTGAGAGATACTGCCTTCGTCTTTATTGATGTACTAGGTGGTGAAGGAAAAATGCAAACAACAAAACTTTGTGAAAATACGGAATCTACCTTCCTTGATGCCTCACTTGTTGACGCAAGTTATCAATGGAGTAATGGTGCAACAGACCCAACTATTGAAGTTTTTGAGGCTGGAACCTATTGGGTAGATGTGTCTTTACCTACCTGTACAACTAGAGACTCATTTATAGTTGAAGTACAAACTAGTGATTTTGACTTGGGACCAGATGTGGCAACCTGCGTTGAAGGGAATTTTACATTAAACGTCGCTAGTCCGAATGTGCAAAGTTATCAATGGAACAATGGCTTAACTACTTCAACCATTGAGATTGAAGAATCAGGAAAATACACAATAACAGTAACTGATAATAATGCATGCTATTTTATTGACACAATTGAGGTCTTACTTAACCAGGCCTTTGAAATAAATTTTGGACCCGATACCGTAATTTGTTCTGGAGAGACTTTAATGCTGGAAGCAGATTTAGGAGATATAAGTTACGAATGGCAGGATGGTTCGAGCAACTCAAACTTTGAGGTTACAGAAGCAGGCAATTACACCCTATTCGCAGAAAGTGATTATTGTAATGCTTCATCAGAAATCAATGTTGATTATAGCGAATTGGATTTGGAGCTTGGAGATGATCAAGCCTTTTGTGGAGAGATTGAATACCTGATTGAAGGACAAGAAAATTTATCACTCACCAGTCAGCCCTCTTTTTTTGAATGGAACGATGGAAGTACAACTGAAGATCTCAATGTTTTTGAATCTGGAGACTATTGGTTGAAAGTAACTGACATTCATGGTTGCACTGCCAGCGACAACATCGAAGTATTATTG
>CALHKJ010000481.1 GCA_938033975.1 uncultured Saprospiraceae bacterium
TTCATCGAAAACTCCAATAGAGCATCCGATTGTTCAAAAAGGAATATTGTTGGGAAAAGAAATATATGGCTCACCTACCTTATCAGACCAAGTATTTTTTCAGTGCCCAAGTATTAAAGTTGGACCAGGGGATTCTACTCGTTCGCATCAAGCAGATGAATATATTTTGGAGTCGGAAATAGAAGAAGGGATTAGAACTTATATCAACCTTGTAAATTAAAATTAAAATGCCCTGCACGCCGTAGCGTTGCGTAGGCGAGAAAATTAAAATGCCCTGCACGCCGCAGCATTGCGTAGGCGAGAAAATTAATAAAGAAATAAATATGAAACTTTGGACTAGTGAGAATAATATTGACAAGACTATCGAAAAATTTACGATAGGGCAGGATAATGTTTTGGATTTGGAGTTGGCCCATTATGATGTGCTGGGTTCTAAAGCTCATGCTGAAATGTTGGAGAATGTTGGTTTAATTAGTGAAGCAGAAAATACTACAATTCAAGGTGGCTTAGATACAATTCTTAAGAGTGTGGAGGAAGGTAGTTTTGTTATTGCTGATGGGGTGGAGGACATACATAGTCAGGTTGAAATATTACTTACAGATTTAATAGGTGATGCTGCCAAGAAGCTCCATACTGCTCGATCTAGGAATGATCAAGTTTTGCTTGATCTACGTTTGTATTTTCGTGATAAAATCGAAGGACTTATTGAATTGACAAAAGATGCTGTAGAGGCATTTGCGACTAAGAGTGAAGTGAGTAAAAATTATTTGATGCCAGGTTATACTCACACTCAATTAGGAATGGTTTCTTCCTATGGACTTTGGTTTGGTTGTTATGCTGAAGCATTGGTTGATGACTATCATCAATTGCAATCAACACATAAACGAATCAATCAGAATCCTCTTGGTTCTGCCGCTGGCTATGGAAGTTCATTTCCAATTGATCGTATGATGACTACAAAGTCATTGGGTTTTGATAATCTTTGTTACAATGCCATGTATGCTCAATTTGGTAGAGGTAAGACCGAATTGGTTATAAGCCAAGCCATTGCCGGTCTTGCTTTTACTATTTCTAAGTTTGCCTATGATGTATGTCTTTATTCAAATCAAGATTTTGATTTGGTCAAACTTCCTGAAACCCATACTACAGGTTCGTCAATTATGCCACACAAAAAGAATCCTGATGTCTTTGAATTGATTCGTGCACGTTGCAATCAATTACAATCGCTACCAACACAAGTGTTAATGATCATTCAAAATCTTCCATCGGGCTACCATAGAGATTTTCAACAATTGAAGGAATTGTTGTTTCCTGCTTTTGGGACATTGAAAGATATTCTGGAGATTTTGATTGATGTGATACCCAAAGTTATCATTAAGAAGGATGCTTTGAATCAATCGAAATATGATTTATTATATACAGTTGATAGTATCAATGTTTTAATTCAGGGTGGAATGTCAATGCGTGATGCTTACTTCCAAGTAAAAGATGCAGTTGTGAATGGAACATTTAAACCCATCAAGGATTTGCATCATGTTCATGCTGGTAGTATTGGAAATCTTTGTACGGAGGAAATATTAAAAAAAATGGAAGTTTAGAGAAGCTTTAGCTTGATTGTAAACAAAGCTGTTTTTTTTATTAGAATGATAAATCTTGATGGCTAAGAATAATTCCTTTTAAGCTAACTTGATTTCATTGTATAATTAACACCAAAAATAAGAAATGAGTTAAAGTCAGATAAAGCTTCCAAGTGCACATTTTCATAGCGATATTCATAAATGATGTGGATGGATAATGAATTCAAAACTTTAAAACTAATTTGAGGTGTCACCCAAAGGTCGAAGTCGGAGACTTCTTTTAGAGATTGGAAATAGAACAACTGATAGGAGATATTTATTTTTTTATTGACAAAGGCAAAGCCATTGTTAATTTTAAAAAGAAACAAGCCGTTTTTTCGATTCGCAAAATCTAGGTTACTATTTACAAATTCTGACCCATTATAAATTGAATTTTCATTTGCAACTGCTGCAAGAATTGAAAGTTGCATATTCCCTTTATCTAAATTTGAGCCAACACCTATTCCATAATGATGTCTTGCCTCGACCCTATAGATAAGATTATTATCAAAGTGATAGAAGACACCAGGGAATAGCCTTTTATTTCCTTTTGGGTAGTACTTAAGTGTAACCAGTTCGTACCAATTATCTTCGATCAATCGTTCGTTGGTAGAGTTGTAACGATAACTCGTTTTATTTTCTAAGTGCCAATTTTTGAATTGTGCGCTCCCATTAATTCCTCCTGCTGCTACCAACTGACTAAAGGTGCCTGAAATTTGTCTTCCAGATAAATTTATATTGAGCATATATTCTATGCTGTCTTTTTGACTTTGAGCTATGCTTGGAAGGCTTAAAAGAAATATTCCAAGGAGTAGAATATTGAGGGTTCGTTTAAAATTATGCATTGTTTAAATACTTTTTAGAATGTTGATTTCTTGCAAATAGAAATAGCGACTTGAAAACAATTCAAGCCGCTATCTTCAATTACTTAAGTTCTTTTTATTTATTTACTTCATTGAGCAATGCTTCGGCAGCTAGTTTACCAAATTTATTGGCAGCAGTTGGGCTCGCTCCAGTAATTAGTTTCCTATCCACATGACAAGTGGCATCTGCCTTCTCGTTGATAATGGTTACTCCTAAGTCGTTCAATCGCTTACCATAGATCCAAGGCATAGCACCAGGAGTATATCCAATCATAGGTCCTTGTTCATCTACTGCATCAGGGAAAGAAGCAATTTTATATCCATTATATACAAAAGAATCTTTGATTCCATCCTTTCCTGCAGCCAACAATGCTGCTGGTCCATGACAGATCGCTAGCATGTGGAGGTCGTTTTTATGTGTCCATCGGATTAGCTTATTTAGATCCTCGTTTTCTGGTAAGCCTAACATGGCACCATGTCCGCCAGGAATAAATACTGCAATATAGTCTGTGCTATCTGTCAGAGAGTTTCTTGCAAAGTCAGAGAGCTTTCCTGGGTTCTCAATCTTGTCCTTAAATTCTGCGTAAAATTCTTGTATGTGTTTATCTTCTTCAGGCATGGCCCACATTTCAACTTTTCCTGATTTCCCAGTTGGAGTAACAACATCAACTTCAAAACCTGCATTTCGTAAGTGCAAAGCAGGAAGCATCATTTCAACTGGATGATTTCCTGTTGAAAACTTTTTGCCATTGGCCATGGTCATATTTCTTTCTTCTGTCATGACCATTAAAACCTTTTTATTTCCAGTATGCGGATTTTTATATACTGTGTTGTCAAAATCCGTTGTCGGAGATGTTGCCAGTTTTAAGGCCAAAGGTGATGGAATATATGCACCATCTGCTGTTTCACTCGGTCTTGTTCCAATAAAAATTGCGATGAAAGCAATGATTAGAAAGATTGCTAGACCGATTATTATCTTTTTTAACATGTTCTATTTTTGTTTTATACTATGGTTACTAATTCTTCCATTGGTTTTCTGACTTTTTTTAGGTTAACCAACCAATCATTATCTACATCTCTTTTGCCAACTGGTAAGAGCAAGGTGCTACGCAATCCTCTCTCTCGTAATCCTAATATTTCGTCAAGAGCTTTTGGGTCAAATCCTTCCATTGGTGTGCTATCCAAACCTTCATACACTGCCTGTGCAATGGCTGCCATCAATGCAATGTAAGTCTGGCGAGCAGCATGCTGAAAACTTACTTCAGGATCTTGTTGTGGGTAGTTTGATAATAATTGTTGTCTATATTTTTCCCAACCTTCATTTTTAAATCCCCTAATTTCATTGGTCAGATCAAACATATGATTGATGCGATCGGCTGTGTAGTGATCCCAAGCAGCAAATACCAAAAGGTGTGAGCAATCTGTGACCTGTGATTGATTCCAAGCAATTTCTCTAATCTGAGCTTTAGTTTCTTTGTTGGTAATAACAAAGACCTCAAAAGGCTGAAGGCCACTTGACGTTGGAGCCAACCTTATAGCTTCTAAAATATTATCAATTTTATCCTGGGGAACTACTTCGCCGGTCATGGCTTTAGTAGCATAACGTTCATTCAATTTTTCTAAGAAACTCATTGTATTATTTTTCAAATACAAAGGTGTGTCTTATCTATCTAACAAAAATTGATCTATGATAAGAAATCAATGATTTGCTCTTTCTTTTCGGATTCTACTGAGGCTTTCTGGTGTGATTCCTAAATAAGATGCTATTTGATAATTCGGGATGATTTTTTCAAATACGGCATAATCATTGACAAACTGTTGGTACTTTTCAGCGGCTGTTAAGGTCAGTAGACTCAGAATTCGTTTTTGAAGTGTAGCTATCCGTCTTTCAAAATTTTTACGTTGGAACATTTCGAATTCGGTGTGCTCTTGGAAGATTTTCTCGAGTTGGAATTTTTCTATAATCAATAATTTCGAGTGGGAAATACTTTCAATCGAAACCTTTGATTTTTCTTCAGTGTACAATGTCATGTAGTCGCTTATCCACCAATTTTTAGTGGCAAATTGAAGGGTGTGATCTTTTCCATTTTCAGTCTTAAAAAATGATCGCAAACATCCACTGGCAACAAATATATGTTCCTTTCGACTTGAATTCTCATGAAGCACAATTTCCCCTTTCTTCACTTTTTTTTCGACAATGATCTCATTCAATTTAGTTTGAATTTGGTCTGAAATGGAAATTGTTTCATTTAAATATTGTATGATTTCGTTCATATTGCACTTTGTAATTTCAAAGATACAATCTAACATTTCCCGAAAGGGTGAGAAGGCTCAACTAATCTCAAAAAATCTTGTGTGCCAGCAAAGCTTATTCGATTTTAAAAACTTACTTCAGCAGGCAATTAGAAAATCATCTTATTACTTTAAGTTCATTGAATACTAGTTTCTTTTCAGCTAATTCCTAATCAATTAACTGAATAAGAATCCCTACCGTGCCAATGAATAAACAAAGCGGAGAAAATATTTTTGAGTCTGCTTTCGCAAAATCTGAATCTTTGATTTTTTTGAAAAAGCCAACATAATTAAATTCTCCAATTGATCGGAGAATAAATACAACCGGAATGGCCCAAAATGCATAGGTAAAAACCCATGAGGGCAATGCAAGCGATAATAAATCTGATTTACAGAGATAAAGAAATCCGCAAGCTGTCAAGCCTAGACCAACAAGCAAGGTGGCGAATTTTGGTATTTGTAAACTTTCTGTTTTTGCACCTTTTGTGGGCATCACCTTGTCCAAACCCCAAGTACCTCCAAAGAACCAGTAAAAATGGAATGCCCCGAGAACCAGGAAAATTAGAAATAAAATTATGGAGAGGATAGTTGTTGTCATGACCTTAGTGATTTACAATTTGCTGATATTTTTAATAGCTCGTTTCTGGAGGAAATTTGTATTGTTAATTATACCAAACACAGTTTTTATTAAGAATTTAATGATTGGATTTTTATTCATGATCATCTTCCTCATGGATTCTGAGTCTCCAATTATCTTTGCTCCTTTTTTATGTCTCTCTTGACTATAGACTTCTGTATTTCCTTGTAGAATGGAATTTACAGCAGCGACAGCATCATCAATACCGAGATTCATTCCCTTTCCTCCTACAGGCGAATGACAATGTGCGGAATCTCCTGCAAAGAGAACCCTCCCTTTTTTATATTCTTTTATTTGTCGGACAGAGACTGTAAAATGTCCTTTTCTATAAACCTTATTAATATCCAATTCGAAAGGTATAGATTCAAGACAATCTTGAGTGGTGGAGATAATACGCACTCTGTTAGGGCCAATTGGAAGCGATACAACTGTCCCATTATGTTTGGCTAATTTCATCCAAACATTGTTGGCTGCATAATCATACAAATCCCCGTTTAGTTCAATATCAGCTATCGACCATTTTTCTGGGAGATCAAAACCAGGATAGTCAATATCTAACTTTGTTCTTGTGGTGGAGTTGACGCCATCACAGGC
>CALHKJ010000482.1 GCA_938033975.1 uncultured Saprospiraceae bacterium
AACAAGAACAGAATTAAACAAAGAAAAAGAGCTAATGACTTTCGCATATGTAACGATTGTATGAGCAATATACTTAACTAACATTGCTCAATGCAATAAGGTGCCCGTGGCAACTGTTAATTTTCAATCTTTTGCTTTAACTTGCGGGTCGCTTTGGCAAGCGAGGCAAACTTTAACAACTATGGAATTAATTCTTTATCAAGTAGATGCATTCAGTGACAAACCCTTTGGTGGCAATCCTGCTGCAGTTTGTGTTCTTGATGAATGGCTATCTGATGAGTTGATGCAGAATATTGCGGCTGAGATGAATCTATCAGAAACTGCCTTTTGTGTAAAAAACGAAGACAAATATCATCTAAGATGGTTTACACCTAAAGCAGAAGTGGATATGTGTGGGCATGCAACGCTTGCAACAGGTCACATCTACTTTACGGAATTAAATTACAAGCAAGAATCCATTTCATTTGAAACCAAATCAGGACCGTTGCAAGTTGCAAAAATTTCTGCAGGCCAATACAAATTAAGTTTACCTACGGATGAAGTGATGGTTGTTTTTTATGAAGATGGTCTAGATAAATTAAATATCGAATACGAATCGGTATTCGAAGGAAAAGATGATTACTTGATGATCTTAAAAAATGAAACTGAAGTAATCAAAACCAGGCCAGATTTTAAAGCCATTGGTAAGTTGGACAAACGTGGTGTTATTATTACAGCCAAAGGTGACAACTCTGATTTTGTAAGTCGATGTTTTTATCCTGCCTATGGAATAGATGAAGATCCAGTTACTGGTTCTGCACATACCTTGCTCACACCTTATTGGAGCAGAAGATTAAGTAAGAATGATCTACATGCAAAACAATTATCTGACCGTGGAGGTGAGATGACTTGTCAGCTTAAAGGCGAGAGAGTAAATATTTCAGCTTCAGCAATAACAATAATAAAGGGCAGCTTATATCTTTAAGCTATCAAAAACAATCTTATTAAATTCAACGAATGTTTAGATTACTAGCTTTATCCTTGGTTTCTATGTTTTTCCTTTTCGCTTGCGCGAATGAAAATTCTAAACCCAATGTGCAAAGACACAACCAGAATCAAATTCCTGAAATTGAAAATCTAGATAACTTAATCGGTGAAGATCCTGAGAATTCCAAATTGTACTTTGACAGAGCTACTGTTTATTATAACAATGAAGGCTATCAAGAAGCAATCGATGATTTGGCGAAAGCCATTGAATTAGATTCATCACAAGTAAATTATTATCACCTTCTTGCTGATTCCTATTTGGATAATTTCAAATCGAAGGAGGCTATTAAAATTCTTAAACTGTGTATAGTTAGATTTCCGAGTGATGTTCTTACTCAATTGAAGCTTTCTGAATACTATCTCATTCTTAAGCAATATGAAAGATCGCTTCAAACAGCAGCTACCCTACTTGACAAGGTGCCTAATAATGCAGAAGCTTATTTCATGATGGCAATGAACTTTAGAGCGATGCAAGATACGGTGCGTGCAAAAAATAGTTTTCAAGCGGCCATAGAAAATGACCCTGAATTGATTGATGCCTGGTTGATACTGGGAGATATGTATTCGGCTGAAGGCAATCCATTGGCTTTAGATTATTACAAGGGTGCCTTGACTGCTGACCCTGACAATATTTTGGCCAAACACTCAAAGGCATATTACCTGCAGAACAATGGGAATATTGAGGAGGCACAAAAATTATATGATGAAATTACTTTGACGGATCGCAACTATGTGCAAGCACCCCTCAATTCTGGTATCCTCTACCTAGAAGAACAAAACTTCGAAAAAGCTTACGAGAAATTTAATATCGTTGTAGGGAATGCTCCACAAAATTCTCTTGGTTACTACTATAGAGGAGTCTGTAATGAATCACTAAATAAGATTGAGGCTGCCATTGAAGACTACCAAAATTCAATCAACTTAGATCCAACTGATCTTAGAGTAAGAGAAGCTTTGGATAAGGCTCAGAAAATGCTACAGTAAATCTTCAGTTTTTTCTGTGCAGCTTAAATATGCAATGGCCTATTTTCCGTAGCAGCTAATGCAGCCTCTTTTGTCGCTTCAGTATATGTAGGATGTGGATGTGATATTCTAGCCATATCTTCCGCAGAAGCTTTGAATTCCATCAATGCAACTGCTTCCATAATCATATCGGCAGCCCTAGCACCGCACATGTGTACTCCTAGTATTTCATCGGTATCTTTATGTGCAATTACTTTAACCATACCATCGATATCCATACTTGCTCGTGCTCTACCTAATGCTTTGAACGGGAACTTTCCTACCTTATATGGAATGCCTGCCTCTTTTAATTGGTTTTCGGTTTTACCAACCGCAGAAACTTCTGGCCAAGTATATACTACACCAGGAATTAGGTTATAATCAATATGTGGTTTTTGACCAGTCATATATTCTGCAACATAGATTCCTTCCTCCTCAGCCTTATGCGCAAGCATCGCTCCTTTAATCACATCTCCAATAGCAAATATTCCGGGAACAGCTGTCTCGAGATGATCGTTGACAACAATCCTCCCTCTATCATCTGTTTCAATTCCAACATTTTCTAAACCAAGATTATCGGTATACGCTCTTCTTCCTATTGAGATCAAACAATAGTCAGCTGAAAGTTCGAATGTAGGATCTTCACTATCTCTTTTTTGTACAGTTACTTTTGCAGCTGTCTTAGTCGCATTTACATCGGTAACCTTGTGACTCAGATGGAACTTCATTCCCAATTTCTTGAGTGATCTTTTTAATTCCTTTACTGCATCCTTGTCCATGCCTGGTAAAAGAGTATTCTGAAATTCAACTACTTCGATCTCAGTTCCTAATCTTGCAAATACACTTCCTAATTCTAAACCAATAACACCTGCACCCACAATGATCATTCTCTTAGGAACCTTATCAATATTTAAGGCCTCGGTACTTGTGATCACTCTGTTCTTATCATATTTGAATGCAGCTGGAGTAATTGGTTTTGATCCGGTTGCAATAATAACCTTCTTGGTATTCAATGTTTCAGTTGTACCGTCTTCTTTGGTAACCGTAATTTCATTTGCGGAAGCGAATGACCCATGACCATGATGCACATCGATTTTGTTCTTTTTCATCAAGAAGGAAACACCATCACAGGTCTGACTTACTACATCATTCTTTCTTTTGATCATCTGAGGCATATCCACTTTTGCAGAACCACTTTTGATACCATGTGTTTCAAAGGTGTGAAGCAAATTATGGTAGTGCTCTGATGAATCCAATAATGCTTTAGATGGTATACAACCAACATTCAAGCAAGTTCCGCCTAAGGTATTATACCTTTCAATGATTGCGGTCTTCATTCCTAATTGTGCACATCTGATTGCGGCAACATATCCTCCAGGTCCTGAACCAATTACTGTTACATCGTAAGACATATCTTATTTATTTTTTGTGTCTTTATTTGAATTAGGCTTGTCATTTTGAGGGCCTTTGTTTTTAGGTCCATTGTTTTTCTTAGCCTTGTTTTTATTGTTGTTATTATTATTGTTATTGCTCTTCTTCTTTTGCCCTTGAGGTTTTGGCCCTTTGGCTTTTCCTGAACCCTGCTTCGATTTCTTGTCTCCTTCCTTCCTTGGGTTATTGTTCTTTTTCTTGTTGTCCCCACCTCTAGACTTTCCTCGTTTCTTATTTCGCTTCTTAGATTTTTTCTCTTCTGGCAATTCGATCTGACCAGTAACATCAGCAAAGTTCTTTTCTTCTTTAATTTGACCTTCCGCACTTGCAATTTCAGCTGCTATTAATTTTTCTGGCTTGATGCCTTTGTCATTCATTGCCTTATACTCCAATACCTGTTCCTTGGTCAGAGGAATCACTTGGTTACGACCCATGTCAGATGAGATTGTATAATACATCAATTCAGAAAAGATATCTACTTTCATCAGATAGGCATTGCCATTTTGCGTGCGGAGCATATCTATTTTTCTTGGATACTCTTCTAATGCTTCAATGTACATATCCAACTCATAGTTGAGGCAACATTTCAATCTACCACACTGACCTGATAATTTTGTTTGATTGATTGCGATATTTTGATACCTCGCTGCCGCTGTTGTTACAGTTGAAAAATCAGATAACCAGGTAGAACAACATAACTCTCTTCCGCAAGCTCCTACTCCACCAACTAGTCCAGATTCTTGTCTAGATCCAATCTGACGCATCTCGATTTTTACTTTAAATTCTTTGGCATATACTCTTACCAATTCTCTAAAGTCAACTCTTCCATCTGCTATATAATAAAAAGTTGCTTTCCTTAAATCACCTTGATATTCTACCTCTCCAATTTTCATTTCTAGTCCCAATGATCTTGCAATCTCTCTTGCTTTTATCATCGCTGGTTTCTCTTTGGCTCTTGCATCATGAAGCTTTCCTAGGTCTCTTTCATTGGCCTTTCTGACAATACTATGGATAACTCTTTCTTCTTGAGTTTTCTTCTTTTTCATCTGAGCTCTTACCAAATCCCCAGACAAGGTAATCCTTCCTACATCATATCCAGTTGCAGCTTCTAGTACAACCATATCACCTGTAATTGCTCTTGTGTGAGGAGCATTCATGTAAAACCCTTTACGAGTTCCTTTCTTAAAACTAACTTCTACTATATGATAATCACTTGGATCATTAAGCTCCAAAGTTGTTAGCCAATCGTAGGTATTCATTTTATTACATGATCCACTACTACAATGACCTTTATTTCCACACCCAGTTGGTGTTCCATCTTTTGATACTGCACATGTACTACATCCCATTATTTCAAAATTTATATGAAGCGATTAACTCGCAATTTTATTCTTTGCAAAAATTTCCTCAATGCCAAACATGGTTGAAGTCCATAAGATCTTCTTATTGGCATTTCGATTTATATTCTTAATATTTTCTTCCATCAATGATGCAATGGCAATGGCCATTTCCACTGATATACTTCTTGTCATTTTCAAAGCAGTTGATTTTTCCTTTCCTGAAAGTCTCACTGTATCTGTTGCATTAAGGTGTACAACCCTCATGTACTCTTTCAAAAAGTGCAGGGTGTAAAGGCAAAATCCCTCCATCTCTTTTTTATTCATTTGACCAAGACGATCTGCGAGCTTTAGCATCTTTGTTATATTGCTAGTGTATGCCCCTCTAAAAATGTCCAATAGAATTTCATCATATTCACTTTCTTCATTCTGATGAATCTCAATCGCCATTTTCAAATTGCCCGCCGCAAGTCTTACCACCTCTTCTCTTTGTTTTGAATCTAGAACCTTATCTGCTAAAAAGCTATTAATGGATTCATCTTGAAAAGGAGGTATTTTAAAAATTTGGCATCTTGATTTTATTGTATTCAAAAGCTGTTCTTGAAAATCAGAAACCAATATGATAATTGTGTCCGGTGTAGGTTCCTCAATCAATTTTAGAAGTCGATTACCTTCCTTCGATAAATATTCAGCTCCATAGATAATCTGAATCTTGTATCTGCCTTCATATTTCCTAAGCCCCAAAGATTTTATGATCTGGTTACATTCAGTGACATTTATATTTATCGGCTTATTATCTGCACTAATGTATTTAGCCCACGCATCTACTCCATTATAAATTTGCTCAGACAAAAAACTTCTAAAAGGGACCAAAAAATCTGTCGAAGTGGTTGCTTCTCTCTTCTTCCCTTCTTTTGATGAAACAGGAAAGCTTAGATGAAGGTCTGGGTGAATGTACTTTAGAGACTTAATACAATGAGAGCAAACGCCACAAACTTCAATACCATCCTTTTCTTCACACAACAAAGCTGCAGCAAATGCCATTGCAAATGCCAGTTTGCCATTTCCTTGAGGTCCAGTAAACAAGATGGCATGCGGAATTCTGTCATCCTTTATCAGACCTGATAAAAACTCCTTACTTGCTGCTTGTCCTGGTATATCCCTAAATAACACTGTAGCTGATTTAATAATAACTGAAGCTCAGGGATAGCTTAGAAGAGAAGAGACTTATGAATAGTATAAACTAATGGCTATTGTTTGTCTCTGAATTTATAATTGATATATCTAATATTGGTCTTTTGACCTAATTCTTCAATTTTTACTCTTTCCTGCTATTTTCTCCCTCAAAATACCCAAA
>CALHKJ010000483.1 GCA_938033975.1 uncultured Saprospiraceae bacterium
AAATCTATTTCGAAACTCAATTCCTCTTCCCTTAGGAGGAGGGAAGATTATAAACCGTCTTTTGACTTCAGGAAAAAGATGGTATTAGAATCAGGGAGGCCTAAAAATCTAAGAACCGAGAGTCGAGAACCGAGAGCCGCAAAATCTGACATCTGAAGTCTGACCTCTGAAATCTGACCTCTGAAATCTGACCTCTGACCTCTGGCATCTACTCCTCATTCAGCTTTTCCTGAATATTCTCGTGATTAGGATTCAAAAGCTCACCACAGTATTTGCAATGAATGGCATCTGCTTCATGGCCTTCTTTCATACAAAACATGCATGACTCTGCAATCACATCTTCAACTTCATTAGGGTCTTTTCTTCCTGATACCATTTCTGAAGTTACAATTCCTGTTGGAACAGCAATGATGGCATAACCAATAATCATCATCAGAGACGAAATAAATTGACCCAATCCAGTTTGGGGACTGATGTCACCGTATCCTACAGTGGTGATGGTTACTATGGCCCAGTAAATACTTATAGGAATACTTCTGAAATCTTCGTTTTTCTCACCCTCAATCAAATACATGATGGATCCAAAAATGCAGACCATTAGTAAGATGAAAAATAGGAAGAAAATAATTTTGGGAATACTATCCTTGATAGCCTTTACCAAGTAGTTTCCTTGACGTGTATAGGCTGCTAATTTGAAAATTCTAAATACCCTAAGTAATCTTAAAGCTCTGATCATCATCAATGACTGACCATGCGGTAAGAATACACTCAAGTAGGTTGGTACAATTGAAAGCAAATCAACAACCCCATAAAAACTTGTCGCATATTTCATTGGGCGATAGACACAATACAGACGAAGGACATATTCCATAGTAAAGAAAATGGTTAGAATCCATTCTATTACATGCAATACATTTTTTACTTGCTCAGAAAGATCTGGTAAAGTCTCAATGGCAACTACCAAAACACTTAAGATGATTAAAAACATCAATATAATGTCAAACCATTTGCCTAGAGGCGTCTCCGCTTCGAATATGATTTCGTGTATTCTATTTCTCTTAGGAGAAAAGTTTTTTATGTATTCGCGGTATTTTTCTGACTCTTTACTCAATTAAATAGTAAGTTTTGAAAACGCTCTATCAATTGATTTCCTCTTTCTGAGAATTCACTTTGATAGATGTTATTTTTCGCAAAAATAGCGAACATAAAGTTATCAGCCATAATTTCATCAGGATGGATGATATATTGTGTATTATCGTAGATCTGTTCAAAAAAGCTAGGATAGTAAAGATTGTCAATGTCTGGACTTTTCATTCCACCTGCATCTTCACCAATATGAACCTCAAATCCCCCTTGATTTGGGGTAATTCTAAATAAATCAAATTGAATATATCCAAAAAATGAAGGCTTACTTTCCATATAATTTGGACTATTTGAATGAATTACCGGTATTGCTTGTATGGGTTCATTGGATGGATCGTCAGTCTCAAGTGTGATAGCGTAGGCCATATCCACTCCATCCGGATTCAAAAAGATACGATCATCCAGTGATTTTGGAAAGTTCAATTTGCCATCTACTGGTTGGAATCCTATGAGAGAATAAGCTTCTTTTCTAAACGATTCGCTATATCGACTCATGATGTGAAATATCTCATGCAGAAAAACAGTAATTAGGTCATCGACTCTTGCATCAACCAATTGATCATAGGGAATATATATACCATTGTCACGTGTATAATACACTCCATTTCCGTAGCATTTTGTATTTAGTTTTACTAGGTAAATGTCAGGAAAGATCCATTCCTTTTTGACATCTTTCAAAAGTACATTGATGGTATCTTCCATAGCCATCATTAATTTCTTTTCTGACTCAGTAAAACTCCCGACGTCTTCCTGTAAATAATCTAAGTATTCAATAAACACTTCTTGTCTTCCAAGATTTTCATCCCACTCCTTTCCCATTTGAATACTCATTTCCAGACCTCGCACATCTTCAAAATATCCTTCCTTTGTATCTGTTATGATTTTTACTTTAGCTGCATCACCTTCTAGAATTTCAAAGTTGATAAGCTTGCGTTTGTCTATGCTTGAGGATACTTCTTTTGAATCATCTGATTTTGATCTTTTACAGGAAGAAAAAACCAACAAACAAAGAAATATTACGAGAGCGTTTCTCATTGAAAAATTGTTTAGTGCGAAGTTGCAACTATTTTTCAGTCTATACTTGTTGAAGGAAAAGAAAAAAAGAAAACTATAGACAAGAATAGGCGTGGATAACAATAAGTCGGAATTTTGGGATGGCCTCTTCCCATTTAAAATCTATAGTTTTCTTAAATCCAACTTAAAGCACAAATTTATAATTATATCTGAAAATCTTATGAAAATATGAAACGGTAAAAAACGCATTAAAATTAATTTAATTCGATAAGTACCTAATAATTGTAGAAGACAAAATCTTAATATGTAGTACTTTGATTTACCTAGTTTTAACTTTCAGGAACAGCATCCAATCTTTCAATACATGCCTTTAAGCTTGTTTCCCAATCCACGATTTTGATATCGAAATTTTTCTGAATTAAGGTTTTGTCAAGTACACTCCATTTTGGTCTTGGTGCAGGAGCACCATATGCCTCAGTTGTTGTATTGCTAACCTTGCAATCAATTTCTTTGATTTCAAATATTTTTCTTGCAAAATCTGCCCAGTTTGTCACACCTCCATTGGCAAAATTATAGGTGCCTTTCAGTCCTTCTTTTTCAGCGCTTCCGCAAATTTTTACAATCATCTTCATTAAAGTATCTGCAATATCTCGAGCGTAAGTAGGTGCACCAATTTGGTCTGCAACGATGCTTAATTCATCTCTCTGATTACCTAAGCGGATCATCGTTTTTACAAAATTATTTCCATAATATGAGTAAACCCAAGAGGTACGTAAAATGCAAAAATTGATATCAGCTTCTTGGCAAATTTTGTCTCCTGCTAATTTAGTTTTGGCATAAATTCCTTGAGGCTTAGTCTCATCACTTTCAAGCAATGGTCTGTCTTTTTCAATATGATAAACATAGTCAGAAGAAATATGCATCAACCAAGTATTATGCTTTTTACATGCCTCAGCTAAATATCTAAGAGCTGTAGCATTTATCAATTCTGATTTTTGTTGTTCTTCTTCTGCTTTATCAACAGCGGTGTATGCCGCTGTGTTAATGATAAAATCTGGTATATAATCACCAACAACCTTCAATACATTTTCTCTGTCTCCAATGTCTAAGCTGTCTATATCTGTATATTTAAATTCAAACTCTGGGTAAGATGGCGCCAATGCTTTCAATTCACTTCCCACCTGGCCATTGATTCCAGTTATCAAAATCTTTTTCATCTTTGTTGTTGTTATTTTTGTCTAAAGAAAATGCTCATTGGCACTCCTTCAAAATCATATCTTTCTCTTATTTGATTTTCTATATAATTCTTGTACGAGACTTTTACTGCTCCTGGATAATTGCAGAAAATTGCAAAGGCAGGATAGGGAAGTGGTAACTGATTTCCGTACTTAATTTTTACAAATTTTCCTCTATGTGATGGTGGCGGTACCTTTTGAATAATTTCTTGAAGAGCATCATTAAATTCACTTGTTTTTATTCTTCTAGTTCTATTCTCATACACCTTCAAGGCAAGGTCCAATGCTCTAGAAATTCTTTGTTTATTCAAAGCACTGATAAATACAATCGGCACATCTTTAAATGGTGAAAGCTTCTCTCTAATCTTAGCCTCCATGTCTCTTGCAGTGTTGGTTTCTTTATCCTTTACCAAGTCCCATTTATTTACCAAAATTACCAGTCCCTTATTTCTTTTGATCACAAGAGAAACAATGCTCAAATCTTGTGCTTCAATACCCATGACGGCATCAATCATCAACAAGCAGATATCCGCCTCCTCAATGGCTCTGATGGCTCTTAGTACAGAATAGAATTCTAAATTCTCATGGACCTTTGCTTTCTTTCTTATTCCAGCCGTATCTACTAGAATAAACTTCTTTCCAAATTTATTATAAAGCCCATTAATCGAATCTCTTGTGGTACCCGCTACATCTGTAACAATATTTCTATCCTCCCCAAGTAAGGCATTTGCTAGTGATGACTTGCCTGCATTTGGCTGACCCACAATAGCAAATTTTGGAAGCACCTCACCTTCTTCTTCTACAGGCTCAGGCAAGAA
>CALHKJ010000484.1 GCA_938033975.1 uncultured Saprospiraceae bacterium
ACAAGATTTAAAGATCAAGCTACTCTCTTTTTAGACGGTGTAGAAATTAGTACGATTACTGTAACTCCACACAAGTTAGATGTGGATCCAAGAGGATTTGTCATTGGGCAAGATCAGGATTTTGTAGGCGGAGGATTTCAAGGCTCGCAAAGTATGCACGGTATAATTTCAGCACTAAATATTTTCCCTTACGCTTTAGAAGAATTCAGAATTCAGAATTTGCTTTGTGCAACATGCCCTGCTCAAGGAACTGCTTGTGATGACGCTAATCCAAAAACATTCAACGATATCGAAGATGGAGATTGCAACTGCCTTGGCACTCCAACACCTGATGCCCTAGTATCCATGCATTTTGAAAATGATCTTTTGGACGTTAGTGGTAATAACATGCATGGAACAAGTGCTAACCCTATATATGCCTCAGCTAATTGTGGACAGAGTTTTGAAATTGGTAATAATATTGATGATGTCATTTTCCTACCAGAAGTGATCACCAATGAATTGGGCGATTTTACCATTTCAGTAAATGCTAAGATAGATGAATTAGCTTCAGGCAACAATCTCTTGAGTTGTGCCAACGAGAATTATACAAACGAATTATTAGTAGGCTTTCATCAGGGTCAAGGTATGGTGATGATCATAGGGAATATTCCATATGTATTCCCAAATAGCCTCAGCATTATGAGTGATATGCTTTGGCACCATATCGTCATCAGTCGTAAAGCACATGAAGCACGTTTGTATGTTGATGGAGTCTTGATTGGTTCACCCATTCCTGTATCTAATAAAGTTATAAAAGTAGACCCTTCTGGATTTGTGCTAGGTCAGGATCAAGACATCGTAGGAGGCGGCTTTCAAACAGGACAAACATGGTGGGGCAAAGTAGATCAATTAAGAATTTTCGCCTATGCATTTGAAGAAGAGAATGTGGGTGTTTTGGACTGCGAATTTTGTCCTCTAATCCAAGAATTAGATGATAACCCGATTACTCCCAACAATTATTACGCAGAAGGAGAAATACAATCAGCTGGGCTCATTCAATCTTCAGATCAAGTCTTATTTCAAGCAGGTAACACCGTGACACTTCTATCCGATTTTGAAGTTCCTGTGGGAGTCAATTTTGAAGTTAAAATTGATCAATGTCCTTTGGAAGCAAATTATTAAAAACTGAGAGTTGGAAGATGAGAAGTCGGAAATCCAAGAGGCAGGAGTCAAGAGGTGGTAATCGAGAACCGAGAGACGAGTGTTAAGAATTGATAGCTCAAACAGAATTTGAATAGTTAACGCCAAGCTAACTTGCTATCGCAATATGCTGGTCTTTTCCAATTTAAGTTTTTATATCTTAGGAGAATATCCTTGACAATATAGCTTGACAAACAATCAAAGAAAGGAATCTATTTTAAGTTGGTTCATAAGAAATACTCCTTATTTGAACATCATTATTATTCAAAACTACCCCCTTCTATAAGTGGCCATTATTGTATATTTTTTTATAATTTTGGCCACATATAACACATTCATGCCAAAACTAATAGGAAGAGATTCGGATAAAAAAATCTTATTGAATGCTTACAAAAGCAATCGAGCTGAATTGATTGTTATATATGGTAGGCGGAGAATAGGGAAAACATTCTTAGTTCACTAAGTTTATAAAAAGCAAATTAATTTTGAATTTTCCGGAATTTACAAAGCTAAACTAAAAGATCAATACACTTGCAGATCTGGCTTGGCATCATGTAAGCTTAACAAGATTTAAAGATCAAGCTACTCTCTTTTTAGACGGTGTAGAAATTAGTACGATTACTGTAACTCCACACAAGTTAGTTGTAGATCCAAGAGGATTTGTCATTGGGCAAAATCAGGATTTTGTAGGCGGAATTTTAGTCAAATTTTTTAAAAAATATCAATGTTTTCAATGATATTTGATGAATACCTATCATTAATACCAGCATTACCTTCCTCTGTATTCTGAAAGTTTTGTAAATTATGGTTATCGCTATTCTTTAATTGTTAAAAGATAACTGAGTTGGTGCCATTAACCAATATTTAGTAGTCTGATTTAATGCGATGTGTTAGTTTTTTCCCTCCGAATTCCATGGTTATTTTTCTGAGAGAAGTATAAAAATGGAGTTCACATGAATTGTAATTGTTATCAAATATTTCTGTTACTCATTCATGAAAGGGCTTGTTCTCTAATAATAATGAATAGCTTTTTATGGGTAATTATTATTTAAATTAAAAAACCAATATCATGATTATTAGATCGCTTTCCCTTATTATACTGTTGGGCTTTATTTCTGGACTTTCCTACGCACAAATACCCTCTGCAGTTTTAGATCTAGAGTCTACAACGGAAGGATTTTTACCTCCTAGAATGGATATCGTTGAAAGAAATAATATTGCGATACCTTCTGACGGGATGGTCATTTTTAATATAACAACAGGCTTTTTAAACGTTTATGATGGAGTTCAAGAATTTTGGTATGAGTTGGCACCACCCCAACCAGTTTTTGAATCCGTAATACTTTCATCATCAAATTTTAAACCCACAATCAGTACGAATCAATATTTCATAAACGGTGGCGCACAGATAACCTCAGGCTTTGGAAGACTAAATGCTACTGTAAATTTACCAATAGGCACTGTAGTCAACTCTGTGAGCTTTTACTATACAGACAATGACCCAAATTCAGAAATGAGTATAGATTTCGATTATGAAGTCATAACTGGCGGATATTATGATGATGTTGTTGAATACAATACAGGAGTTGCAGCCTCCTCTTCCCCTGTCCAAACCTACACTTTTAACCCTTCACATACCATATTAGATGGACGTGGATATAGAATTGATGTATTTTCCTCAAATTGGAGTACGGACTTGTCCATTCATGGGGTAAAGATTAGTTACACTCTTCCTTGATTATTTTTAACATTATTTAATTATATGCTTATCTCTTAACAAGATCAACATTAAATCCCTTTCCACTCTATCTTAGATCTCGAATCTTGGATCTCGGCTATTGAGTCTCATTCTCAATTCAGCCTAAATAATATAGGCTTCATGCTTCCTAGCTGGCTTGATGATAAAATAAGCCTATCATTACTAAGTGTTGTTTTTTTATTTTAGGAGTATAGCTTATTCGCAATGGCCTTCTTTTTTGAGAATTCAAAGTTATTTGTTATGAAAAAATACTTGTTAGCTTGCTATTTCTCTTGACTACCTTTATTTTGAAATGAGTGCATGCTCATGCATAAATGTTCCTGAAACATTCAGCACAAACATAAAAGCAAATCATATAATTTTTATGGGTACTGTCCTAGAGCACATTGAGATTCCAAATGACTCAAACTACTTAATGATCTATCATGGACTTACGAAATTATCAAAATCGAAAATGGAAACAAATTAGATTCGCCAAGCGCATTAGTAAACGCTGGGCTGAAAAAATAGAAAGTAAATTTCGTAAAGTAAAATCCCAATTTCAATCTTGGAAGCTAAACCAATTTGGGAAACTAATGCGATACAAATGGAATAGTTTATAAAATGAAACAAGTATTACAAATCATAATTCTAATTCCTACAACACCCTAATCCCGACTCTCCGCTCCCGGCTCTCGACTCCCTCTACCGAAACATCCATACATCATCATCCAACAAATCCCCATTCTGCCTCTCAATAGCATCTTCAACATTCGTCGCATTGAAGTCTTTTTCTTCTTGTGGATATCTTAATCGTCTTGGTACAACATTGGACGGATTGTTATCTCCCGGAGTGAATCCTGGATCTTCAAGCTCTGGATAACCAGTTCTTCTATAGTTATTCCATGCTTGTAAGAAGTTGTATCCATAGTATGATACATAAGCTTGCTCCACTATTTTTTGAAGGACCTCATCACTACTTAAATCTGTCAAGGCTGATGCAGCTGAAATGTAATCTTCGACATCAGTATTTATTTCGAGTTCATTGTCTACTAAGGAGGAAATGATTGCTTCGCGCAAGGCTGTTTCTAAAACTTCCGTTGATGCTCCTGTGTGAAACAATGCCTCTGCCTTGGTAAACAATAATTCCGTGTATGACAAAATAGGCATTGGTGTATCAACCCTAGACCATACAAGTTGTGGCTCACCAAAGTATTCCCATTCAGGAAAATCAGCAATAGTATAAGATACAAATCTTGGATCCTCGCTTGTCATCAAAATGTCGACAAAGTATTCTGTATTAAAATAAGTAGAAGGGCGTTCTTCGCCAAAGGTAAACAATGGATTGGGGCGATCTTCTGAATGAGGAAACTCTGCCTGTTCACTTCGCATAACAAAGGATTGATCTATCAGACTCAATATTTCTGATTCCATTCCTGAAATTTGATTTCGTTGATTGAGCAAAAGTCTTGCCTTCAAGCCGTTGGCAAATTTACTCCACAATTGCATATCGCCATTATAAATTAAATCAGCTGCAGCTAAAGATCCATCAAGACCATTTGAGCCAATAAGTGCAATGGCATCATCTAGCATTTGAATAATTCCTTGACACACATCTTCTTGTGGATCATAGCTAGGAGTGAGGTTTTCATTGCCTAACAATGCCTCAGAAAACGGAATATCTCCAAAGGCATAAGTCAGATTACCATACTCATTTGCCAATAAAACCATGGAGATAGCAACAGCCATGTTATTGCCTGCCTCTTCTGCTAGTCGCTTCATCTCATTTGCGGAAGCGAGACTACCACCATAATACCCAAGCCTCCACATACTATCAAAATACTCAGAAGGAATGTTATAATTAAAGAAGCCAATACGGGAATCACCAGGTTCCATATACTGCATAAATCCACCCCAGGTCCGCGCAGGCAAGGCCGAATGATTAAAAGCCATCTGGGTCATTGCACCATTCATTAGTTCCAAAGGATCCGCCTCAACAAACTCTTCAAATGATCGGCTATTATCTTCAAGGCTGCAAGCTTGCAAACAAATCAAGATTCCGATAAAAATATATTTTAACTGCTTGTTCATTTTCTTTCCTTTTAAATTAAAAAGTAGCTTTTAGATTAAAGCCAAAAGTTTTCGTCCCAGGATTGTTATAATAATCAATACCGAAGCCTGTACCGTTACCGGTCAAATTTGTTTCGGGATCAATACCAGGATACTCGGTAAGCATCCAAAGATTCTGAGCAAACAGACTACAGGTCAACTCGCTAAAAATATTTAAGCCCTTAATATTTGATAAGTCATAACTGAGTGTAAGATTTCTCAACCTTATCCAACTGGCATCATAGATACTCATTTCGCCAATGCCGCCAAAACCATAACGCACTAAAAAATACTCACTAGAAGATCCTGATTCAGGAGCAAGTTCCACAGAAATATTATTATCGGCACCAGTCTCAGTTAGCCCTTCAAAAACAACACTTTCTCCCCTCAGCTCCGCAGATATTTCAGAACGTCCAAAATAATCCAAGGTACCACAGGTGCCACACCACATATCCCCTCCTTGCTTAAAATCTACCAAGGCAGAAAGGCTTAAATTCCTACCAATTCTAAATTCATTTCTTACAAACATGGTCCAATCAGGATTGGGATCACCAATAATCTTTTTTTCACTATCCACCAATGGAAATCCATTTTCACCAATAATCATCAATCCTTCCTCATTCCTCAAAAAAGTTCCTCCAATAAGCACACCTAAAGGCGACCCAACTTTAGCAACAGAACTTGCATCGTCAAAACCACTTAAGAAAATCTCATCTTCTGTATCATTCAATTTTTCCAAAAGATTATTGTTCTTATTAAAATTCACGTCTAGCTTCCATCCCAAATTTTTTCTTACAACTGGCTGAACAGAAAAGTTTACATCATACCCTTTATTTGAAACTGTTCCAATATTATCTTGTAAAATTGAATTCCCACTACTTGCCGCCAGTGCTCTATTGGTAATAACACCTTCAGAAATTTCATTATAATACCGCACACTCATTCTTAGCCTCTGGTTTGATAAAATATCAAATCCTAGATCAAAACCACTTGTTGACTCAGCCAAAAGATTAATAGATGATGTTGCAGGATTCAGCTCAAGTCCATTCTCTAATATCTCAGAGATAAATCCATCTCCACTGACCACTGAAGCTTGGTATCTTCCAATTTGACTACCAGAAAGAAATTCATTACCAAACTTTCCATACGAGGCATTCAATATGATGTCATAAGGAAATATGCTTCGGTATTCATTTAAAAATCGTACGATTGAAAAATCAAGGCCTACACCATAGGATAAAAAGCCATTGGTATCATCCCCAAATTTGTTTGAATAATCTTGTCGGATACTACCGGTCATCTGCAAGTAATTCATATAGGAGAAATCAACATTAAGATATCCTCCTGCTCTTTTGTTTTCAAACAGCGAACTCAACTCTTCCACCTCAGTTGCATTTCCTATGTTCACCATATTCTCTGCAATCAGCTCAGAACCTTCTTTCAATAAATAGCTCTCACGCGTTTGATTATAATTAAACCCAATCGATGCTTTGAACACAATACTATCATTGTCAATCAATTTGTAATTTGCCGAAAGGTCCAAATTCTGAGAATCAAAATCTAGGCTTCTCTCATAAGCAAATCCAGACCGCCCAAAAATCTCAGCACTAGAATTATCAATCCCACCCATTCTTGTATCACCAAACATATCTGCTCCAACCTTAAATTTCAAATCTAAATTGGATAGTAAATTATACTTAGCAGTCACCTGATAGATCTGTCGATTCACTTTATCGTTGTGCGGATTTCTATTGAGAGACCAATATGGATTATCATAAATTCCTTTCCTGTAGGATCTATGAGACCCATCTGCGAGTATATAAGATGATGGCGAATTTAAAGGATCAGAAAGTCCGTTTGTATTATCAAAATTTACTGGCGTCCTTAATACACCTAGCATGATTCCACTTAGGTTTGAACCTTTCTGATTTCTTTGAGCATTACTATTTGTAACATTCGCTGTCAACTGAAGCTCGAGTTTCTCACTGGGCTGATAAGCAATGGACGTTCCAAGATTTAGTCTATTATGCTGATTTGTAGCGATTGCATCCCGCTGACTATTGAAGCTTCCAACTACCAAATAACTCAGCTTATCCAATCCACCTAAAACTTGAAGTGATTGGTTATGATTGAAGCCATTAGTAAAAAAATCTAGTGGATCATATACATTAGCGGGTTGACCATTTGCAGTTGTACTAAGACTTCCATTCACATCATAAGGATAATCAATATCACTATCATAACTAAGCTGAGTCATAAGAGGGCCCCAACTAGAACCCTCAGCCGTGTCCGGACCTCGATACATCTGTACCCCATTGACTGTTCTACCTTGCGCATATTCATATTGCAGCGCATACATATTTGTAAGTTCGCTCCTACTCACAGTACTTGAAAATGTGATTTGGGGTTTGATCTTAAATCCTTTTTTTGTCTTAATAGAAATTACTCCATTGGCTCCTACAATTCCATGTTTGGCTCTAGCAGACATTGATGATTGAAAATCAATCGACTCCACCATCATCGGATCAATATCTATTAATCTATTGGATTGATCGGTCCCTCCTCTACCATTACCCCATTCCGTATTATTGATCGGCATGCCATTCAATAAGATCAATGGCTGATTGCTATTTTGAATCGAACGGAGCCCACGAAAGGTGATTTTTGAAGATGCTCCAGCCGTATAAGAATTGGCATATACATTCAAACCGGCAGTTCTACCTTGTAATCTCCGAGTAGGATCCCATTGCCCAAGGGCTATCTTATCAGTATCTGTTGTAAGAATTCTCTCTTTTGAATCATCCCAATGAACCCCTATCAAATTAGCAAAATGCTCCACCTTGATTACCGAATCCCTTTTTTCAGTTTCAACTTGTGAAAAAAGAATTCCAAACATGCAGGACAAAAGAAAGGTAGAAGTAAATTTTTTGCTCATAATAATTTAGTATCAAATTATGAATATATTGTCATTTAAAATATTGACAATATAATGATTTACCTATTACATTTTGTTAATTCACTAAATAGCATGATAGCTATTGTGTCTAAGTTGACTTAACTAAAATTAATCACCATATTAACCAACCCTAACATCAAAATTATCGTTGGACTCTTAATTCGATTCATCTACAGCGGACATGTTCTGATGTCCGGTAGCCTGAAGCCTGAAGTCTGACTTCTGAAGTCTCCCTACCTATCCCCCACCTTCATATTGATATCCGCCGTCATTACCACAACCCCGTCCTTATCAAGAACCTTAATCGGGCAGATGACGTGATCACAGTTTTCCCAGTCGACAAAACTCAAGTCGCATGAGGCCGTAAGGTCAGTTTTTGCTTTTTTGAGATAGGCTACTTTCATTTCTGCAGGTATCCATCTTCTATGTTTTGGAATCGAGGCCTCCATACATATTCCGGCTGCAAATTCGCAGAGGTTACACATTGCGATAGCGTGGACAGTCTTTAGGTGATTGTGGACCTTTCGCTTCTTTTTCATCGATACAAGAATGTAATTGTGCCGAAGCTCTTCGATATGTGGATTAATGGTGGTAAAATATGGAGCCATCCTAGCTACCGCCTTGGAAAATAAATTTTTCCCTAAGGGGTATTTGGACATTTTTGCCTGAAGTTTTAGTACCCGATTCATATTTTCATTTTATCAAACAACTACCTTCAATATATTGAAAGGATCTTGTTCATCTTTGGCGAAATAAATAATGCTTCCTTTTAGCGACTTAATACGCTCGTTGATTGTAAGCAAACCAAAGGAAGTAGCTTTTTGTAATTCTTCAAAGAAGTTGTAAGACTCTCCATCATCCAATATTTCAAGGACCGTTTGATTTCTTTCACTACTCAGCCTTATGATACACTTACTTCCTTTCGAGTGTTTGATGATATTGTTACTCACCTCTTGGATGATTCTAAATAAATGCAATTTACTAGTCGCCTCAATTTCTGCTTCTTCCAATTTATAATCTAAGGAAAATTCTATTGACTGAGCTTTGTTAACTTTTGCAACATGTAATCTGAGCAAATTATCTAAGCTATTATTTGTCAGGTAAACTGGACTTATGTTTCTAGACAAAGATCTAATCTTTCCGATTCCTTCATCAACCAGTTGAATGATAGAAGAATCTATTTGATTTTTTTGTAGAGAGTATTTGATTGCTGTTAGGTGCTGACCAAGATCATCATGTAATTCACTGGAAATCTTCTTTCTCTGATTTTCCTGAGCATTCAAAAGTTGGCCTTTTACTTTTTGCAACTCAGTATTTGTTTCTTGCAATTCTTGTATCAAGTCCTTCTGTGTTTCTTGCACCTCCTTTACCAAAGTGATATCTGACATAATGGTCAAAAGACCGATACACCCCTCAAGCTTACACATGATAGGTGTTTTTTTTATTTCAAACCATTTTACCACCTTATTACTATCCTCGATGGCCACACTTTGATTGATCGATTCCGAAGTGCCAATTACCTTCATATCGCCTTCTTCCAATATCAATGCATCTACAGCATTAAGTATAGAAGGCATATCTTTTCCTACGATTTCTGATTGTGATTGTGCCCCAATAAATTTTAGGAAAGACTTATTTGCTCCCTTAATTTTGAGACTGCGATCCTTGTAAAACACCAAATCTGGAATGGCATTGAATACGTCATAAAAGTGATCACTAAGATCAAATCCTTTGGCAGTTTCGTTGTTCTTTAAATTATCCAATATGATTAATTAGGCATTATATAAACTGATAGTAAAGATAGCAATGTACTTCAAAGCATTGCTGATAATTTTAAGAATCATTTACCCAAAGATAAATTCCAAGACATTGCTCAAAGAAATGCCGAATAAATCAAAGCAAATTGTACATTTAAACATCAATTTATTACCGTGGAGAAATACAATGTTAATGATGATATAAGGAAGGCAGAAACTCTCAATGCTGATTTTTATAAAGATGAGAAAGTTTGGGAAATAGCAAAAGAGAAAATTTTTGCTCAGAATTGGAATTATATTGGAGATCATCTGGATATGCTATCGGGTGACAACAATGTCTACCCATTTACCCTTTTGGAAAAATACTTGGACGAGCCATTGATGCTGCTTCGCCATAAAGACGAGGTCAAATGTTATCCAAATATATGTACCCACCGAGGTTTCAAACTGGTGCAGAATCCTGGTAAGTATAATAAGATGACCTGCGCTTATCACGGACGCAGATTTAATCTAGATGGGGAGGTAGAGTTTATGCCGGAATTTAAGGAGGTCGAGAATTTCCCGAGACCCTGTGATCATCTTTCGCAAGTTGAGCTTCGTACATGGGCGCACACTTGTTTCACTTCCGTAAATGCGACCACAGACTTCACAAAAATCTCATCGATATTAGACAAGTACCTTGGCTTTTTACCATTCAATGAATTTAGAAAAGCGAAGGAGTATGATGAGGACTATATCGTGAATGCACATTGGGCCTTGTACTTGGAAAATTATTTAGAAGGATTTCATATCCCATTTGTCCACAATGATCTGAATAGCATCATCGATTACGGTAGCTATAAAACAGAAATTTTTGATCATGTGGTGATCCAAACTGGTTACGCAGACAAAGCCTCTGTGAAATTTGATTTGCCGAAAGACCATCCTGATTATGGAAAAGACGTAACAGCATATTATATATGGGCTTAT
>CALHKJ010000485.1 GCA_938033975.1 uncultured Saprospiraceae bacterium
TTGGAGGGGCTGTAATGGGATTTTTACTGTCTTTTTTTTAGTAGATTATCCAATTACAATACCACGATGCTCTGCTATTCTGATTTTCTCCGCTTGAAGTTGTTTGTACGCTTGAAGCAATTGTTTTAGCTTTTCTTCATCATTATTTTTTGCAGCCTCTTTAATTCTTCCTTCTAAGGTATTAAGAATTCTTTTTGCTTTTCGATATTTAAATCTGGCAATGGCTTGGAATGAATCATCTAAAAAGTTTTTCTCAGGAAAAGGTTGATTGACCAAATGAACTCCTTTGTCATCCCAAGCAGCATAGCTATGTGGTGAACTCATTAAGTCAATTGCGATCTTTTGTTTCACTGGATCGGAGTGATTTGCAAAATAATCAGAGCCAATTGATTTTCCTTGTTCTTGTCTCTCAATTGCTTCTAAGATTATTTCCTTATAAACCTTATTATCAAAGTATTCTATAACATCAACAATAGAGCTGTAGATATATTCTGCAACAGTTACATTTCCATCAGGATCTTTAATGATGTCAGATCCATTGGTAATGATTATTCTTACAAGGTCCTTTTCCTGATAAGCGTCACCAACATCAAAGTTTTTCTGCTTGGGAGCAGGTCCATCTTGTTTGTCGTAATAGTTTTGAGTCTCTTGTTGTTCGTAGTTAAATTGCTCATCTGGGAATGGCGAATCAATTGGTCCTGAAGGAGAGGCTCCTGGTCCAAAATCTGCTTCAGAAATTGGAGCATTACTTGGTAATGGACCAGACTGTGATTGCGGCCCAGATTGTGATTTGTTATTTCGGTTTTCTCTTTCTTTTGTAAATTCCTTTCTTTGAATATTCTTTCGAATAATCTTATTCGCCTCTTTGTGAAGGATATCTTCATGGGTTCCGAGATGCCTGCTAGCTTGTTGTATATATGTTGATCTCTTTATTCTGTCTTGAATCTTAGCAATTGATTCTACAATCTCTCTGATGATTGCAGATTTTTTAATCGGATCATCTTTTGCTTCATCCAGATACAAATCAAGTTTAAACAGAATGAAGTCCTTGGCATTTTCAGATAGATATTTTTTGAAGCCCTCGTAACCGACTTCTTTTACAAAGTTGTCTGGATCCTTTCCATCAGGTAATAAAGCTATTCTTGCATTGAGGTCTTGCTCAAGGGCAAGGTCCATACCACGCATAGCAGCTTTTATTCCTGCACTGTCGCCATCATATAAAATGGTAAGATTATCTGTAAAGCGCTTTATCAATCTTAACTGGCCTGGTGTCAAAGCGGTACCGGAACTTGCTACTGCATTTTCTATTCCATTTTGATGCAAACTGATTACGTCAGTATAACCTTCAACTAAGATGCAATTGTCCTCTTTTCTTAGGGCATTTTTTGCCTGGTACATTCCATATAAAGTCTTAGACTTATTATATAGAATTGACTCGGGTGAGTTGATGTACTTAGGTGCCTTCTTGTTGGTCTCTAATATCCTTCCGGCAAATGCAATAGGCTTTCCACTAACATTATGGATGGTAAACATCACTCTTCCATTGAAAAAGTCATTTCCACGTTCAGTAACAAGGCCTAGCTCTCTAAGGAAATCTGGATTGTATTGAGCTTTTTTAGCCGTGTTCTTAAGATCGGTTCTAGCCTTAAGCGCATAACCCAAACCAAACTTATTTATGGTTGCTTCTCTATATCCTCTTTCTCGAAAGTAGGAGAGACCAATACTTTTCCCTTCAGGGTCATTGAGTAGTTTGTCTCTAAAATATTCCTCGGCGTATTGATTAACAATCGCTAAACTTTCTCGGTGCTGTTTTTCCTCAGCATAATTTTCGTTGCTACTCTCAGTCTCTTCAAGGACAATATTATATCGCTCAGCTAATGCTCTGATCGATTCAACAAAACTCATCTTTTCAAGTTCCATCAGAAACTGTATTGAGTTACCTCCTTTCTGACATCCAAAGCATTTATAAATATTCTTATCTGGGGAGACCGTAAAAGAGGGTGTCTTTTCATCATGAAAAGGACACAAGCCTTTCATATTTCTCCCGGATCGTTTGAGTTTCACGTAGTCTCCGACGACTTCCTCAACTCGAGCATTGGCAATTACATCTTGTATGGATTTCTGAGATATCACAATACGAAAATAATGAAAGAAATTTGGAGATTTTCCTTTCTGCTATGATTTAAGACAAGAAGTTATCCACAATACCTGCTCTTCCAAAGACAAGCAAATATTGAGCTATTATTGCTTTATAAGCTTTCTGTACGCATTCTTTCCATTTGACTCTAGCTGTAATAGATATACTCCAGAATTTAACAAGCTAAGATCAAGTGAATTACCAGGATTTTTGAAGCTTGAAACCAATTTGCCTTGAGCATCAAAAACCTGAATATGATCCATAGAAACTGAGGACTCGATGTACAGTTGATTTACAACAGGGTTTGGAAATAGTATGAGATCTCTAAAGATTTCATCTTCCGTTGAGCTCTCAAAGCTGATAGTAAATTCTTCAATTTGTTGACATCCATTTGCATCTATGACTGCCACTGTATACATTCCTGCAGACAAATTAGAGACATTTGCTTCAATTGACAATTCATTGCCTGCTTCATCTGTCCAGCTATAAGAATATGGCAAAGTACCTCCAGAAGTTGTGACATCGACAGATCCATCTGGTTCTCCTGCTTGGTCAAGATTGTATATTAAGGCATCAATCAACAAAGGAGTAGGCTCTACAATTGTGATCGAATCTAAAATAGTGCATTCTCCTTGTTCAAGCGTAAAGAAGTAAGTTCCTGATTCTAAATTTTCAAGTTGTGTAATTTCATAGGTCACCTCAACATCATCATTTGCAATTACTTGAAAGTTTCCATCGCCTTCACCGGTACAAGAAATTTGATTTACATCTACCTCATATACAATACTATTTTCGACAGTAACAATGGTTTGACAAGCATTGACATTCCCTGCAAAGTCAGTTGCAACATAGGTGAAAATATTTGCCCCTTCAACCAGTTCGTCTGGGCCTGATACATCTATAGTTGAAACAGCACAATTGTCAGTGTACATTGGTTCTATCATTTCAAAACTGGAACAATCTGAAATGGTTATATCTGCTTGGCAAAAGATTTCGGGAGGAAAAGTATCAATAACATTTAATGTAAAAGTACTGTCTGAGCTATTCCCTATTTGATCCATTGCATTCAAAATAAATTCGATTTGATTAGATCCATCTTCACACGAAAATGTTTCTAAAATATTGAAGTCTGAATTGATTGGGCCAGCACAATTATCTGTGATTGTCCAATCCACTCCAAATTCCTCTAGCTCACCAAGTTCATTTACGTAAAGTGATTCGGTTAGAATTTCTGTAATAATCGGGCTTTCATTATCAGTGTAATTGATTTCTATGGCTTGTTGAACGACGCAGTTTTCAGCATCCATAACTTGGACAATATAGCTGCCTTCAAAAAAATTATCTGTTGGTAGTGATATATCATATGGCTGAGTCCCTCCTGTTGGATTGACATTTATAATTGGTTCATCACCGGGGCATTCTGGTTGAATAATATCAATATTAGTTATTTCTAAGGTACAGCCAAGTCCTTCATTAATGGTATATATTCCAGTTATGTTACAATCATTGCTATCAGAAATGTTGTAGTTGTAATTCCCCGCAAGCAGAGAGCTGTAGTTAATATTGCTAGCATCAATCATTGTTCCATTAACAAAATATGGAGGCGTGCCACCTGATATCATAATTGTAGCTTGACCATCAGTGGCACCGGGAGATGAGCTGCCAATAGTGTTTACAGTTGCAATTAGCTGTGTTGGATTATTGGTTGTGAAGCTTATTTCTGTTTGGCAACCATTAGCATCATTTACAGAAAAATTATAACTACCTGCTGTTAGGTTAGTTATTGGGTTGGTTATG
>CALHKJ010000486.1 GCA_938033975.1 uncultured Saprospiraceae bacterium
GCTGGAACCAAAGCAATGCTATAAATCAAAAATGAAAGAATCATCTTGGTTGAGATCATTCCACTATTAAATAAGATAAGGGCCAAATTTGCCGTAAGGCTAATAAAAATATAGAGCATGGAAGCATCGTAATCAAATCCATTAAGTTTTAGACCTAAGCACGTCAAGGCGATTAAGAATAACTGAGTAATTCGATATGGATTTAAGAGTCTTTCCATGTTATTTTCCAAAGCTAAAATATCCAAATTTCCTCTTAAGATAAATGAGCAAGATTCCATTTAACAGAATCTGAAAAATGACATTGCTCCAAGCTGCACCAATGATCCCAAAATTAGGAATAAGAATAAATGAAAGTACAATATTGATTAAGGTCGTCGCCAAAAATACATTTTGGACTAGGACTTGTTTCTCACTCATCTGTAGCATTACTGAAATAGGACCTGTGAGTGCGTTGAAAAACAAACCAATAAGTAAAATTCTAAGGACATTACCAGATTCTGTAAAGTCACTTCCGTAAAGTGCCATAAGTTGATCACTAAAAATGAAAATGATTATAAGCATTGGTAAGGTGATGAGAAAAATCACATTTGTTGTCAGTTTAAGAATCCTCTTTAGTTCCTCAGGTTTGCCTTGCCCAAATTTTCTTGAAAAGATTGGGGCGGCGATGGTTGTTCCTGCCACCAAAGGCATCATCAATAAATAACCAATCCGGAGAGCTGCTTCAAAGTTTCCCAAACTTCCATCTCCAGCAAAATATTTTAATACCAAGGCAACTACCCATTGACCTAAGAAGATGGAAGAGCCTGCAATTAGAAATGGAATAGCTAACTTGTTGGTCTTCGGTACATCTCTTAGATGCGACCAAAATTTAGAAATCAGATCCTTTCCAAATTTGAATTGCCAATGCCATAATGAAATCAAAAACATTAAGAGCACACCAATGATATATGCATTGACTGGTGTGAAATCAGTAATTCCTGAACTATGTTTTATGGTAAAATAAGCGATTATAGATAGCAGAGGTACTCCTGCAAATTCTAGCAAGGAAAACATGCCAGTAAACTTTAATGCACGATATGATTGAGCATTCATCTTGAGAATTGTAAAGGGGAATAAACAAATCAACAGTAAGAAAATGAAATAGTATTCTGAGAATAGAAATTTGAAATTCTTGAAGGTGAGAAGGTAAACAAGAAAAACCAAAATAATCGAGTTTACTAAAACAGCTATGGATCCTTTACCTATGAAGTTGCTTATCTTATTTTTATCTGGATCATCTGAAATGTACCTCAAAAGATAAATGTCCATACCTGCCATAGCAAGTAAGGATAGAATTTTGAGACTAAGCATAAAAAAGCTAAACTCACCATAAACTTCATCGCCAAATTGATTGGTGATGATTAAAGTGAATACGTATAAAAGTATAATACCAAAAATCCGAATAAAAAAAGTTGTTCCACTTCCTTTGATTAAATCAATAGAATCTACATCCAGTTTTCCAAGTATTTTTTTCGCTAACATTCAGAGTTGACTTAAAGAATACTTTTAAAGATGTCTTCGATTCCTTTTTTTGGTTTCCAGCCCAATTCTTTTTTAGCTTTTGAAAAGTCTGCATAAACTTGTACAACATCACCAGATCTCCTTTCACCAATTGAGTGATTGATGCTTGAATTAGAAACTTTTTCCATAGCATGCACCATTTCTAAGACAGTAATGCCATTGCCGGTTCCAAGATTATAAATATTTAGCTTTCCTTTCTCATTCGAAGTCTTTAAATAATCTATTGCTAATGTGTGTGCTTGAGCAAGGTCTTCTATGTGGATATAATCCCTAATACAGGTCCCATCTCTTGTTGGGTAGTCTCCACCATGAATAATAAGTTTCTCTCTTTTCCCTTTATATACTTCCTCAATAATTGGTACTAGTGTTTCCACCTCTCTGGTTGCTTGCTCTTTAAGAATCCCAGATGAATGAATTCCTGCAGGATTGAAATACCTTAATAAAACAAAATTTAAATCTCGATGCTTGATTGAAAAGTCGGTAATGATTTGTTCTCCTATCTGTTTTGTCCTTGCATAGGGCGATTCTGCATCTTTGAGTGGGGTAGTCTCCCTTACTGGAAGATTATCGGGGTTACCATAAACAGAGCAAGAACTTGAAAAAACAAGATTTGGGATATTCCATTGTCTTTGACAGGCAAGAATATTGATCAAAGAGTTTAGATTATTATTGAAGTAAATCAGTGGTTGATCAGTTGATTCTTTGACAGATTTCAAAGCAGCAAAGTGAATGATTCCAGAAATATCCTCATGTGCTTTGAAGACAGCCTTGGTTTTTTGAAGATCTGTTAGATCAACATTGTAGTTTTTGACTGTCTTGCCTGTTAATTGTTTGATGCGATCCATCACCTTTGGGTCACTGTTGATGTAATTGTCTATTGATATTACTTCATATCCCTTATTTACTAAGTCTACGATGGTATGGCTACCAATATACCCGCATCCACCCGTAACAACTATCTTCATTTTTACTATTGTATGATCTATAACTCAAAGTTAGTTTATATCTAGTAGAAACGGAGAATGTTTAGATATCTGACTTAAAGGTGATACAAAAATGAGTTGGTGTATATAAGATTAAGTTTATATATCGTAGATTAGGGATAATGTAGTTTCGCCGATTGTCAATAAGATGAAAACCTAAAACTAAAGGTAAAATGAATTTACAAAAGGAATATCAAGAACAATTCTTCAGATTTTTGGCAAAGAAGAAGCCTTCTGAAGTAATTCTTCATGAGACAATGGAGGTTTTGAATCTTCGCAAAGGCGCCACTTATAAAAGAATGAATGGTGATACTGCATTAACTACAGCAGAGATGGTACAACTGTCAAAGCATTTTAATGTTTCACTTGACAATGTCTTTCAGCCTGATAAATTTATATCTACCTACCACCCATTTTGGAAAGATGAGGGGACAACTAGTGTAGATTTTATGGATCGTTTTTCCTTGTACATGTCACCTTTGATGAAGGACAGGGAAAGCCATATGATTTATTTGGCCAACGAATTACCGGTATTCTATTATTTTTCACACCATTATATTTTCAATTTTCTTCTAGCTATTTGGAATCATCTTCATTGGGATGACACCAGACTTAAGATCGTAGAGAATAAAGAAATTAATTTTAAGCTAGAGAATTTCCGAAAGGACATCACTAAATATTATTCTAATTCGCCGATTACAGAAATTTGGAATTCGAATATGCTTTCCAACTTATATCAACAAATAGTATTTTCAATTTCGATAAGAGCATTTGAGGACACCAAGTATATTGAAAATTTGATTAAAGATATCGCTGCCTTAATCGAGCAATTAAGACAAGTTGCATTTACAGGATCTAGAGAAGGCAAGGAAGAGGGTGACCTGAAGGTGTACTTGAATGAATTTGGAAACTACCTAAATATCTTATTGTACAGTTCTGAAGATGTAAAGGTTGGTTTTATAGGTTATGATATACCACAATTCCTCATTACCTCCAATGAGCATTTCTTTAATTACTCCACCAAATGGATTAATAAAATCAAGAAGAGATCTGTCCTGATTAGCTCGGACGGATATCAGTATCGCGAATTGTTCTTCCTAAAAATGGAAACTGACTTTAAGCAATTTCAAGAAAGAGTGGAAAAAATGGTCTCTGTATATTACAACTAGAGAATCATTCCTGCTCCAACAGTATTGTTAGTTCCTTCATCAATTAAGATGACACTTCCAGTAATTCTGTTTTTACGATAAGCATCTGAAAACAAAGGACTTGTTGTTCTTAAAACAACTCTACCTATGTCATTCATGTTGATCGTATTTTCATCTTCGTCTCTGTGAAGTGTATTGATATCAAGTTTATATCTTACTTCTTTTACAACACATCTTGCAGTCTTGGTAGTATGCATGATCATGTACTTACCTCTAGGCTGAATAGGCTTATTATTATCAAACCAACAAACCATGATTTCAATATCTTGAGAAATTTCTGGTTGATTGTTGGTACGAACGATCATATCTCCTCTACTCAGGTCATAATCATCTTCAAGTAAGATGGTAACTGACTGTGGTGGGAATGCTTCATTTTGTTCTCCATCAGGTCCCATTATTTTTTGAACCTTACTGTTGAAACCAGAAGGTAATAGCATCACATCATCCCCAACTTTAATCGTACCACCTGCCATTCTACCAGCATAACCTCTATAATCATGGTATTCATCATTGTAAGGTCTTATAACAAACTGTACGGGGAATCTTACATCAATAAAGTTATGATCACTAGCGATGTGTACATTTTCAAGATAGTACATCAAAGTTGGTCCGTCATACCAATTTGTGTTTTGAGATCTATTAACAACGTTATCTCCTTTCAATGCAGAAATAGGAATAAAGTGGACATCGTTTACATCTAATTTCGCTGCAAACTTTTCAAACTCCTCTTGGATTTCGTTAAATCTTTCTTCACTATAATCTACTAGATCCATTTTGTTTATACAAACAACCAAGTGTGGAATTTGCAGTAAAGAAGAGATGATTGCGTGTCTTCTTGTTTGCTCAACGATTCCATTTCTTGCATCGATCAAAACCAAAGCCACATTTGCAGTCGATGCACCAGTAACCATGTTACGAGTATATTGTGTGTGACCTGGTGTATCTGCAATGATAAATTTTCTCTTAGGAGTAGAGAAATATCTATATGCAACATCGATAGTAATTCCTTGCTCTCTTTCAGACTTCAGTCCATCAGTAAGCAAAGCTAGATTTACATCTTCTCCTCTTTTTTCACTAGCTGTTACAACTGCATCATATTGATCTTGATAGATAGATTTACTATCGTAAAGTAATCTACCGATTAGGGTAGACTTTCCATCATCAACAGATCCTGCCGTTGTGAATCTTAGTAGTTCGCTATTTGTAATATTATCTGACATTTTTTCTTTTTAATCTTTCTAGAAGTAACCTTGTTTTTTTCTATCCTCCATACTTGTTTCAGATCTCTTATCATCTGTTCTTCCTCCTCTCTCTGTAACTCTGGTAGTAGCAATTTCTTGAATAATTTCTTCGACAGTTTTAGCTGTAGATTTTGCAACACCTGTACAAGTCATATCACCAATTGTTCTGCATCTTACCATTTCATCAAAAACATTTTCTGTATCTTTTTTCATGATAAAGTCAGAGTCGGCAAGTAACACGCCTTCTCTTTCAAAAACTGGTCTTGTGTGTGCAAAGTAGAGTGACGGTAATGGCACTTCTTCCATTGCAAGATATTGCCAAACATCAAGTTCCGTCCAGTTACTTATTGGGAATACTCTAAAGTGTTCACCCATATGATGTTTTCCATTGAATAGGTTCCAAAGTTCTGGTCTTTGATTTTTTGGATCCCATTGTCCAAATTCATCTCTGTGTGAGAAGAATCTTTCTTTTGCTCTTGCTTTTTCTTCATCTCTTCTTGCACCACCTAAGGCTGCATCGTATTTCCCTTTTTCTAAAGCTTCAAGTAAGGCAGCAGTTTGCAATCCATTTCTACTTGCATTGATACCTTTTTCCTCAGTCACTGTTCCATTATCAATTGCTTCTTGAACTGAACCTACAATTAGTTTTGCACCTAATCTTTCGACTAGCTCATCTCTAAACTTAATTGTTTCAGGAAAGTTATGCCCAGTATCTACATGCAAAAGAGGGAAGGGTATTCTTGCAGGGAAAAATGCTTTGTGTGCAAGATGTACCATTAAGATTGAATCCTTTCCTCCAGAGAACATGAGTACTGGATTTTCAAATTGTGAAGCAACCTCTCTCATAATAAAGATTGATTCGGCTTCCAATTCTTTTAGATGATTAATGTGATAATCCATTCTTTAATTATTGTTTTTGAAGTTGAGCTATTATCGCTTGATAAATTTGATCAACTGATTCTTCAATTGTTTGATTTTCGGTCTTTACATCAATATCAGGATTAGGAGGTGCTTCATAAGGCGAATCAATTCCTGTAAATCCTTTAATTTCTCCTGCTCTTGCTTTTTTGTAAAGACCTTTTACATCTCTTGCCTCGCAGATTTCGATTGGGGTATTTACAAACACCTCAATAAAATCTTCTGAGCCAATGATTTGTTTTGCAGCATTTCGAATTTCGATAGTTGGGCTAACAAAACTGTTTAGGCAGATGACACCAGCATTTAAAAATAGTTTGGAAACTTCTGAGATCCTTCTGATATTTTCATTTCGATCTTCAAGTGAAAATCCTAGATTATTATTGATCCCACTTCTAATATTGTCTCCATCCAACAACTGTACAAAAAATCCTTCACTGAACAGCTTTTTTTCTAAGTGTTGAGCAATGGTGCTTTTACCTGATCCTGACAAGCCTGTAAACCACAAAACTTTAGCATTTTGATTTAGAAATAATTCTTTATCATTTCTACTCAGAATCTTATCAAATATCGGATGAATGTTTTCCACTCAGCTATTGAATTTATCTTTAAAGAGCTGCAAAGATATTCAACTTTCACTAAAATTAACCTATATAACTAAATAGTTGAAAGTGTTAAGAGATTATACAATATTTTAATCCTTAAGACCCTATCAATAGGCTTTATATATATACGATTAATATGGATAGGATGATTGGATTCTGTTGGAATTGAGCTTTAAAATCCCAGATATGAGTAGATATAGGCTTGAAAAGTGATTGTATGTGGTTACTAAGCCCTCATTACATCGCGAATCATCTTTCTAGTCACGACGAAAAGAATACCAAGAATTCCACCAAGTATAAGGCCTAAAATAATGCCTTTGATCAAAGAGGCTTTTTTTGGCATAATTGGAAGAACCGGCTTATCGATTGAGTTTATAAATGGTGTTTTATTGCTTAAAGCAAAATCGGCTACTTCTAGATTTTTAGTTGCTTCACCATACATGGCTCCCAATTTTTGGATGTCTACCATCAATCGATTTTCTGTCAATTTATCAGCTCTTGCAAACATGCCTTGACTGCTGTCTTTGAAATTTGCCAAGGCAGCATTTTTTGATTGAAGTTCTGTATAAATGGAATCGGTTTTAGACTTTAGTATTTTATAAGTCAGTTGTTGTTTCTCAATTGATTTCTCAATGTAGTAACTACTTAAATTTTCATACAAACTATTGCTTAGTGCGATAGAAACTTCTGGATTATGAGTATTTGAAATAATGCTCATGATTCCAGTCTGCTCGTTGTAACTTGTAGTAATTAATGCATCAATATCTTTTTTTGAATTACCAACAAGATGTTCGTGTAGGTGTTTTAAGCCATTGTTTTCAACCAAGCTAAAATTAGCAATTGAGTCGTGATTAAATCTCAGCCCATCGATATTGTATTGTTGTTCGGGAGCAAGCATGCTTCTTTGATTCCATTTGTCATTTTCTTTCAACATTTGGATGACGTGATTGGCAAGCAAATCATCTTTTCCATCCACTTCAATAGTTCTAAATACAGTAGCAGAGGATATCTTTCTAGATTTAGAAAGCTCCAAAATTTTGTCCAAGTTATCTTCACCACCTCCAGCGCCAATCGGAAGCCCAAAAGAACCTAGTATCCCTGATAGTCCGCCAGCACCTGCACTCTCGTCATTGAGCATAAAAGTGAGTGGAGCCTCATACATCAGATCATCACTCATTGCCTTATAGACTTGATAAGCAAGAATTGGTAGAGTGATCAATAGAATGATGGGTATACATCTGATAATTTCAGAAAAATATTCTTTGGAAGTTATGATGGCTTCCTTTAGTGATATTTCATCGTTTTGATTCGATCGACCTGTAGAGGACATGAACTTAATTTGTATTACAAATATCTATATATTTATTGAGAGCACAGAACAAAATTAATAATCTAAGCGATGTCCATCAAAGTTGGCTCGTATCCCAACACCCCAATAATCTGTATCTAAGCCTATAACACCTTGTTCTGTTCGTTTTAAAAACGTAAAATCTAGATGATAATTATGGTAAAAGCTATAACTAGCTGTCAGCTTTACGCTACTTATATTGGTTAGATCACCTTGTAAAAAGCCGATGCCGTAGTCTCCACTCCTTGTCCCATTAGGAAATAAAACATCCTCTCCTGCATTGACCAAAGTGCCACTTCGACCTTGTTGAGCGTATGATATCAAGGCCGTTAACTCTACTGCTTGTATTGGTTGATATCTTGCATAGAATAAAACTTCTTGAAAATTGGCTCCAAGTGGATGAGCCAAGGGTTGATTGTAATTACTATAATTGGCCACGCTATAAGTATCAAAAGTAGCTAAGGTGTCCCGATGACTATAGGTAAATGGTTTGACCGCATTGACTTCTAGTCTTAAGTCAAGATTTTCAACTCCAAAAGCATCTGGATAAAAGACACCAGCTTGACCAGCAAATTTATTGCCCCACCAACCAAGATCATTTCCTAGTTCATCAAATTTGAAATCGTCGACTAAAAATTGCCCATAGAGTGAAAACTTATTAAACAGATTCCATTTGCCATTTAGCCCAATCATGACATTGTCGGGACTGTTGAGATAATATTCAACGGTACGATAAAGTATGACAGGATTTAAATATTGGAATTCAAAATTATTGAGTCTGGAAAAGATGATAGATTCAAAAAGACCGATCTCGACATTTTTGTGTGGCTTGAAACTTAGATAATGACTAGCCATATATTTTTTAGGTAGCAAATCATCACCTCCAAAAGCTCTAGTGCTTATAGGCGCCAGTTCTGCAAAAAGGTTTTGATAATGAAATTTCCAGATTCTCGTATTGAGTTTTAAATAGAAATAGTTGTTGCTATAATCTTCAAGCAAAACAGAGTGATAGCCATGACCAATAAAATGATTTCCATGTCCTAGTTCTATATTAATATGCCTACTTACCGGAACCCCTAAATAAGCCTTAGCATTTGCATAGTCATGACCATTCAAATCTACTACCGTACTGTTGAATGGTTTGAAAAAACTATAGCCAGGAAGTGCCTTGTGTTTTCTAATATACCTTTCGATGTAATTATGAAAATTACCTTGGTTTTCTAAAACCGAAGAATAGAAATACACTTTGTCATCTATCATCCCATGTAATTCCAATCCTCTAAGATTTGTAAACCTCAATCCCTCTCTTTGTTTTTCGTTTCCAAAAGAAATATTTAGAATCGGGTTGATATAAAGATCAAAGGCATTTTTATTTAGAGCAAAGAAATTAGCTGGTGTTTTGTATATCGAAGACTTTATATATCCCTTTCCAGGAATGTTTAGAATAGATTCTGGCACAAATAAAGGATTGTCTTGGACCAAATAACTTGTTCTGATATCATGACTATCCCCTTGAAGGAAATGTAAAATATCCTTTCGGTAAATGTTTCTTATACCCGTATGGACATTTACGGAAGTGGAATCTAAAACATCAAGACATTGGATGTAATGGGTGGCACGGGAGAACGGGCCATAATGAGCTGACTGCGCATGTGTGTTTATACTCGCAAGAACAAGTAATAAAGTAATAAAAATCTGTACACCCTTTTTGATCATCTAGTAATGTTCATCAAGCTTTGAAGTTCAGTAAAAAATCCTTTACTGAGCTATCAAAGTTATCTTCTTTTTCATTATGAAACTTAACTTTAATCGGTAGTGCGAAAATTGGAAGTTTGCTTTCAAGAATTTTTTGCCTATGCAAATCTAGTCTCATGGCATCCTTTTCTGTGGTAATTATGATGGTGTTCGGGTCATTTATTTCTTTTATTATTTTCTCTAACAAAAGTACCTCCTCTTCCTTAAAATAGTGATGGTCTTCATATTTTAACAACTGAACAATATCAGAATTCACATCAAGATAGTCCAATAAATATTCCACATTTGCGATAGCCGAAAGTAAAACAACCTTTGTGTCGGGCGTTAACTTTTTGCGAATGCTAGGATTATACATATAGTAGGGATCGGAATATTCATAAGCACTGAAAAACAATTTTTGAAAAGGCTTCGGTTTTAACTCTTTTTTATATTTTTCCATGGTTTGTTCATCAAGATCAAAAGGACATTTTGAAACGATGATGATATCAGCACGTTCTGCAGAAGATCTAAATTCTCTCAAACGACCTGAAGGCATTAGGAAATCTTTTGTGTAGGGTTCATCAAATGTAGTCAGTAAAATATTTAGTCCTGGGACAACAGATCGATGTTGAAATGCGTCATCGAGTAAAATAGATTGAATATCAGGTTTGCCTTGCAACATCATTGGGATACCAATATTTCTGCTTTCGCAAACAGCTACTGCCGTAGAGGGAAATTTTCTTTTAAACTGTAGAGGTTCATCTCCAGTCTGTGTTACCTGATCATTGCTAGACACCCATTTAAACCCTTTGCTTTTTCTTTTATAGCCTCTGCTTAACACAGAAACATTCAAGTACTCCTGAAGAAGTGTGATAAGGTATTCTACGTGTGGAGTTTTTCCAGCGCCGCCAACAGAAAGGTTACCCACACTTATTACCGGTATATTGAATGAGGTTGACTTGAGCAGACCTGAATCATAGAAAATATTACGCAGCGCTACACCGATGCTGTATAGTAAGGTAAATGGAGATAATAATATTCGACCTATTAAATTTGTTTTCATCCAAGTTGCAAATTAGATAAACACTTCCGAATTCTATTTGTTTTTAGACGATTCCTTTCTAGGCGGTGATTTATAGTATTAAGCTGACATAATTTTGCCTCCAATAGCACAGGATAAGCATTTGTATTCATCGCAATATTTTCTTTTCAAGTATAACAATGCTTGCGACTGAGCAGCATTTTCTGCACTTAAGGAAGATTCTTTCCATTTTTTGATAATCTTATTTTGTTCAGGAGGTATTTCTTCGAGCATAGAAATTGCCTTGTCTTTGAAGTCTTGATTATCAATTTTGACACCATAACTAAAGAGTAAGGGTATCGCTACATTGATGATTAAAACATCAATGACCTTGGTTCCTATCTTTTTTGGTTGATGTTTGCTTATTTTTCCAAGACGGTAATGTTGATCCCAATATTGAGAGGCTTTTGCCGAAAATAATTTTCGCATTTCTTTCAAACTTGCAGCCTTTAGAATCTTTTGAAAAATTCTTCCTTCTCTATGAATCAATTGTGCCAGCTGCGCTATTCTTAGTCCTGGAAAATTAGTGGGTCTCATTCTTGAAAATTTCCATTCATGAGACTGCATTTTATGAAGCCTATGTTTCTTGGCCATAAAGTCATATTCTTTTTGAAGTAGAATAGAATATTCGTCATCAGCAAGCTGCAAAAGATTGGCATGTCCAAGCAATAGTGCTTCGATCTTTGTAAGCTCATTTTTATACTTTAAGATTACTTCAAAAGGAATGGATTCAATCAATCTTTTAAAAGCTTCATTATTGACCTTTAGTCCAAAATATTGGGCGATCAAATGATAGCTCAATCTATCCCAATCATTTTTTAGGATGTCTAGATTTGGAAGTATACGTTTTGTTTTTTCTTCCAATCTTTCAGAAGCCATACGCGAAAGCCAAAATGATTTTATGATATAATCAACTTGTGAGATTCTCGATTCGCATGGTATCCAGTTAGAATTAAAAACCAAATTTTGGTACTTCTTTATCTTATTTTTTTCAATTCTATTTTTTAAAACTAAGGTTGGAATTAATTTGTTGTTTCTATATACGACTGGTTTGTCATTTTTATATACAACATGCAAAATGACATTGTCGTATGCGGGATCTAAATGATGATTGTGTTGTTTCCACTCAGAACTGTGCTTGTGGATTTCAATACTTCCAGCCCACAAATTATTATTAATTTTTATCCTTGCATCTAAAAAATCGGGCCCAGCATTATCGTTGTGATAACCTGGGTGGATGATAGCAATTGCTTCTCCTTTTTCAGTTTGCAAATCAGAATGATCGTATTTTTGGAACTTCCAGACATAGTGTAGAAAGTCTTCTTTGAATGAAATAAACATATTAGTTAAATGTAGAATTCTGAATAAATTGTGTGTATTTATTCTTAGTGAGAGTATTCACTTAATGGTAAACATGTAAGACTATTATAAAAGGGTAGCATTCAAATTGACAAAAAATGTATATAAAAAATATCGCTAATTTTTTATTGCATTATTCATCAAAAATTTGTCGTCTAGTTTGTAAATCACCCCTATATTTGGACTATTCCACCAAGACGATAGTTTCCCTTTTTTACTTTAGTTTCCAATAAGAAAATTACTCACTACTATGAATCAAACACTCATTAGATGGGCTGTGCTATTTGCATTTAGCATTGTATCCATGAACACTTCATTGGCAAGCACAAGTAATGGAGATCCAGCAACATTCAAGTTTAGTCTTGATAATTGTAATGCTTGGATACCTGATGGTGAAAACCAAAGTTTTACCGAATTTACGGGCACCGCATTTAATACTGCCGAAATAAATATGTCGGCTGTTGGGGGTGCATTATATAGAATCAATCCTGATGAAAATAGTCACTCATGCACAACAGGCCTCAATGGCACCAATGCCATGTGTGTATCTGCATTCGATGATTGCTATTATGATGCAGGGAATGAGCAAGCCGTAAGATTTGATATCCAATTAAGTCCAACCTCAAATCAATTTGTACGTTTGAGTAAACTTGATTTCTACGAAATGGCTCCAGAAGTTTTTTCATGGAATAATGGTTTTACTTCCGTAAATGATTACCCAACTCGTTATGCGCTTCGTGTAATCAAAAATGGTCAGGTTATATACGAACAAACTGATATTCAAACTACACAAGAATGGTCTTTAGAGAATTTCGAATTTACTAGTTCTGAGTTTACGGTTGGTACACCTACCGTATTCAATTTTGAATTGCTTGCATATTGTCCCGCTGGAATTAATGCCGTACAACATGTTTGGGATTTAGAAGATATTGAAATTACTGCAGAATGTTTAAATCAAAATATTACCAATGCTGGAGAAATAAGCGGAGGACCGTTTACGTATTGCATTGATGCAGGATCATTCTTTCTTCCAGCAATAGGATTATTTTTTCAATCCGGCCAAAATCAAGATTGGATTCTTACGTCTTCTGATGGAATAATTAGAGAAATACCTGATAATCCTTCTGATGTAAATTTTGCCAATCTTGGTGGCACTTTGTTCTTACAAAGTATTTCGTACCAAGACGGTTTATCTGGACTATCAGTTGGCTCAAATATTTCTAATTTAAATGGAATATTTTCTCTGTCTAATATCATTTCTGTTACAGGAATAAACCCAAATGGAGGAACACTAGTAGGTGGACCATATAATTTTTGTACCGATGGTGAGCCAGATTTTATAACAGATTTATCGCTTTCTGGAAATACTGGACCTACAACGCAATGGGTAGTTACAGATCAATCAGGTTTTATTTTTGATCTACCGGGCAATATTGAAGGTGTCAATTTTGATATAACAAATCAGTCATCAAGCTTTATTTATAATGTTTCTTACGAATCAATTACTGGATTGTCTATCGGTCAAAATATTAATAACCTAGATGGGTGCTTTGGAGTTTCAAATGGAATTTCAGTAGAAAATATACTTGTAAACGGAGGAACACTTGTTGGAGGTCCATATGAATTTTGTACAGATGGTGCAGCAGATTTCATTAATGATTTATCGCTAACAGGGAACGTGGGTCCCAATAGTCAATGGATTGTTTCTGACGCATCAGGATTTATTCTTGAACTAACATCAAACATTGAGAACTTAGATTTTGATGATTTAGGTGAAAATGGTTTCATCTACCATATCTCATACGAATCAATTACCGGTTTGTCCATTGGTCAAAATATCGGAAATCTAAATGGTTGTTTTGGAATTTCCAATGCTATCTCTGTAAATAGTGTAATAGTAAATGGTGGTATTCTTGACGGAGGTCCATATGAATTTTGTGTAGATGGAGAAGCTGATTTTATTACTGATTTAAATTTACAAACAAGTTCAGGCCCTAATATTCGATGGGTGATCACAAATGAATCAGGTGTTATTATTGACCTACCTGGAAATATAGAAGGTGTCAATTTTGATGCTATTGGTCAAGGAGTGAGTAATATATACAATGTGTCATTCCAATCAATAACTGGATTAGAAATTGGTCAAAATATAGCCAACTTTGATGGATGCTTTAGTCTTTCAAATGGTGTGTCTGTAGAAAGTCTCAATATCCCTATTGGAACTTTGGAAGGAGGACCTTACAGCTTTTGTGTAGATGGTCAAGCAGACTTTATAGATGAATTGACATTAACAGGAGTAGATTCAGACCTTAATTCAGCTTGGATTATAACGGATGCTCAGTTAAATATTTTAGGAATTCCTAATGATCCAACTGAAGTTGATTTTGACGAAGCTGGTGGAGGTGTTTGTTTTATTTGGCATCTTTCTTTTCAAAATGGATTAACTGGTCTGGAGGTAGATAATAATGTATCAATGCTAGATGGTTGTTTTGGTATTTCTAATAGCATCCGAGTTGAAAGAATGGAACCAATTG
>CALHKJ010000487.1 GCA_938033975.1 uncultured Saprospiraceae bacterium
AGATGAATTTCGCAGTAGTTGTTGTCTGCCTTTAGGTAGTCTATATCTGCTTTCGAAATGATGGATGTTCCTTTTTGTTGGACAATGGTCATCTTCTTCCGGTGCGGATTTAACACTAAGGGTGGATCAGAATAATTCTGATAAATAGATTTTACGATATTCATTTGTTCAATATTTAGGTAACAAGGTTTGCATGAAGAATGCAGTAAAGAAGTAGCTATGTACTATAATGCAATATTAGGTCTATTGCTAACCAATGAAGAAAAAACGACTAGCACTATTCTATCAAAATGCGTGTGTATTAAATGCTAATTACTTGGTTGTCTGTTGATTACGAAAAGTGGATGGCGAAGAGCCAAACTCGCGCTGAAAAACTCTTGAGAAATAGTTGGCATCCTTGTATCCAGATAAAGTGGCCACTTCTGCAATGCTGATATTCGAACTAAGGAGAAGATTTTTGGCCTTGTTCAAGCGCACCATGTTGATAATTGCAGAGGGAGTCTTATCGAGTAGCGCCTTACATTTTCTATAAACCTGCGGTTGACTCATAAGCAGCGCTTTGGCCATTTCAGGAACACCAAATATATGGTCAGACAGATTTTCTGTAACCACCTCTTTTAATTTATTAAAGAAGGCATCCTTTTCATCAGTTAAAGCTGCTTGTGGAGCAGTGATTTGCTGATTGTACTTTTCCTGGACTTTTTTTCTAACCAGTAATAGTTGTTCTAACCTTACAAACAATTCTTCTTTCACAAAAGGTTTATTGATGTAAGCATCGGCTCCATATTTTAGACCTTCTAGTCTGTCACTAAGGTTGGCTTTTGCTGTTAATAAGATAATGGGAATATGGTCTGTGCTTTTGTGCTGCTTGAGCGTCTGGCACACTTCATAACCATCTTTAATGGGCATCATAACATCACTAATGATGATGTCAGGAACAATTTCAATGGCCTTCTGAATTCCAAGGTCACCATTCACACTGATTACGATCTGATATTGATCATCAAGAATACTACAAATGTAGGTGACGATATCAGCGTTATCTTCTATTAGGAGGAGGATTGGAAGATGCTTTTCGGATGCACGTGATTCTGGAGTGATCAAGCGGCCATTCTGGGTTGTCTTGTTAGAGATATACGGAAGGATGGCTTCTTTGTCAGTTTCGAATTTTGCTGGAATCAATTCATCAGAAATATCCGTCTCGATAGGAAGTAAGACTGTAAATTCAGACCCCTTATGCAATTCGCTTCTTACTGCGATGCTGCCATCCATCAGTTCGATTAATTCTTTGGTTAAGGATAACCCAATTCCCGTACCTTCGCCTATCTTAGTTACCGAATTACTAACCTGATAAAAGTGGTCAAAAAGATGAGGTAGATCTTGCTTAGGTATCCCGTGGCCACTATCTTTTACTGATATTTTAACTTCCTGATGATCACCATTACTCTTTGATAGAGAGATTTTTATTGCCCCATCTTCAGGAGTGAATTTAAGTGCATTGGAAAGTAAATTGTAGATGATCTGCTGCATTCGAACTTCATCAAAATTCATTATTAATTCGTCGAACTCTGAGTTGAAATCAAGTTGAATCTTCTTTTCAATGGCCATAGAGTAGAAGGAAGCTGTTAAGTACTGGACATACTTGACGATGTCTCCTTGGGTGAGACTTAATTTTAGCTTTTGCGATTCAATTTTGGAGAGATCAAGCAATTGGTTAATCAGTTGAAGTAGATTATTACTATTCCGGCGAATTAGGGATTTTTCATTGGACAAAGCATCGCTATTTTCATTTACCCCTTTGATGACAGTAAGCGGAGTTCTGAATTCGTGGGTTATGTTGGTAAAGAAGAGATTTTTTGCATCATCTAATTCTTTAAGCTGGATGGCTTCCTTCTCGCTTGCTAGTTTATCTAATTTACCTTTCTCCAACCTTAGGTAATGATTAACCACTGCATATGCTGCCACTAGAAAACATAGGAAACAAAAGCCGAGAAATAACCATGTCTTGTACCATGCTTGCCTTACCTTAATAGGAATCGACAGTTCATTGCTACTCCAAACCCCATTGCCATTATTAGCCCTAACTTTCAAAGTGTAATTTCCAGCGGCCAGACTGGTATATTGACGACTCGGAGACTTAACGGGATCTGACCAACTTTTATCTAGACCCTCTAGCCAATAGGAATAGACATGATTGCTGGGCTTTGTATAATCAATAAGAGAAAAGTCCAACTGGATCATTTTGTCATTGTAATTGAAGATTAATTCACTATCACCTTTCAAGAAATGATTTTTATCCCTTACGGTATCAGACTTTCCATGTATGTATGAATAATGTGATAACTCCAAATTCGTGTTTCGATCACGAATTGAATTTCTTCTATATTGCTGTAGCAGCGAATCTGGTTGAAAAGTATTAAGTCCATTATCAGTTCCTACGGCTATATGCCCATTTTTCATTCGTTTGATAAAATGGGTTTTGTCTACAATTTTATAACCATCATCAGAGGAAAAGTGGATGTATTCTTTCGTCGTGAAATTGTAGTAACTTAGTAGGTGATTGCTTCCTAGCCAGACTTCATTTTCATTAGCAAAAAAACTGCAGAAAATGGTCTCAAGGCCTAATTTTTCTTTCGTGAGATAATTTTCTAAAATATTTTTTTCAGTATTAATAATACCAAATGCTGAGCGTGTATTAAAACCAATATTGCTTTTTTGTATGCTTTGAACCTTTAGTGGATTCTTGTCTACTAGATTAACATCCGCATCTTCCCATTTCAATTCAGATCCAAGCTCCACAACGTTTTCTGACTCACCTTCAATTCTAACAATTCCTATAGTCGTTCCCAGGTATATATCCCCATCTTCATCTTCTGACATAGAAGAAACTTGTATTTTGTGGAAATCGACCTGTCCATCAGGATCAACGAAGTTGTCTCCATATTCAAGTGTAAGAGGATCTGCTTTTACAAATAAGGGAAGGCTAGTATTGGGAATATTATTATCGCTTCGCTTGCCACAATACCACACATTTCCATTTTTTTGAAAGAGTACATCTACTACTCTGCTATGCGGATTATCAAGATAAGTGATATTGTTAT
>CALHKJ010000488.1 GCA_938033975.1 uncultured Saprospiraceae bacterium
TTTGGTATAACTTCTACAAGCCAAATGACAAAAGGAATGGCAGCAAGTGCTATTGCATCCTATGAAAGGATATTAATATCAGGAAATAGCAAGTTTGATCGATGGCTGATGGATTTGGATGCATTGTCGGATGAAGAACTAGAAGGAATGGAAATGTATTTTGACAGAAATCCGGATTTACCAGATGCAGAATGTGCTCATTGCCATGAATCCCCATTAATGTCTACTAATGATTATTTCAATAATGGTTTGACAGAAGTGGATGATTTATCAAATTTTCCAGATGGAGGATTTGCTGTAACAACTGGGAATCCATTAGATAGTGGCAAATTTAGGGCTCCGAGCCTTAGAAATATTACTTTGACTGCCCCATATATGCATGATGGCCGCTTTAAAACCATAAAAGAAGTGCTCGAACATTACAATTCTGGAGGGCATCCATCCCCGAATAAGGACCCATTGGTGCTACCTTTAGGATTAAATGAGCAACAAATTGAAAATTTAGAATCTTTTCTGCACACTCTTGTAGACACTTCTTACCTTGAAAAAGCATATGTGACTAATCCTTTTAATTGATAACCAGCACGTTATAAACATATTATAAAAATAAATATATTATAATATCTATTTTTTGTCTTTGTAATTAGCTTAAATCATCCCCATATTTGAATTGTGAAATCAAAACACCGGTAAAAGAATCGGTTTTTTGGATATGTTCATGGGATTACAATTGTTAAAGGTGAGTTGCTAAGGGCAGCTTTCCTTTAACAACTTTTAAAAAGAAGATTGAGTTTTGTTATTATATAGTTGGTTTTCTATTGAAATGCGTAAAAGCAAAAGTTAGCATCCAGAGCTAACGTTCATGGGATTAAACTTAAAGTAGCCGTTTAGATTGATTATCTGCGGCTATTTTTTTTTGCCCAAAATTGAGCTAAGAAATTCTGTGCATTTTAGTATCTTGTTATTCTACAAACCAACCACACCAATGGATAGACGTACTGCACTTAAGATGGGATTGCTCACCAGTCCAGTCGCTATATCAAATCCATTAAAAAATTTATATAAAGAAAAGGACACCACAATGAATTCAGCTACAAATGGGCTCAGACATTCAATTTCAAGATGGTGCTATTCTAAAATCGAGATTAATGAACTTATAAATTGGTGCAAGGAATTGGGCATTGGCTCAATTGAGCTATTGGATAAAGAAGAATACGATATTGTCAAAGCAGCTGGTTTGGACTGTGCGATAGTTAATGGCTCTTCTCTTGGTCTAGAAAAAGGATTTTGTAACCCTATTTATCACGAAAAACTTCTCAAAGATTATACTGAACTTATTCCACAGTTAGCAAAAGATGGTTTGAAAACGATCATTACTTTTTCGGGAAACCGTGAAGGCATTTCTGATGAAAGAGGATTGGGAAACTGTGCTAAGGGCTTACGGCCAATTGTGGAGCTTGCTGCTCAACACAATATTATGGTGGTAATGGAATTGCTAAATAGTCTTGTGGATCATAAGGATTATATGTGTGATAAGACAGAGTGGGGAGTGTCGTTGGTGGATGCATTAGGTATGGATAATTTCCGACTGCTGTATGATATTTACCATATGCAGATTATGGAAGGAAATGTAGTAGCGACCATAAAAAAGTACTATCCATATTTTGCTCATTATCACACAGGTGGTGTACCAGGTAGAAATGAAATTAATGATAGCCAAGAACTGAATTACCCATTCATCATGAAGAGTATTGCAGAAACTGGCTATACTGGATATATAGGACAAGAATTTATTCCAACGAGGGAAAACTCGTTTGATTCATTAAAGGAGGCAATTAGAATTTGCTCATAAAAACAGCATAAATGTATTTTGAAAGTAAAGGAAAAGATGAAGTAACCTATGATGCTATTGTTGTAGGCTCAGGAATTAGTGGAGGTTGGGCCGCAAAGGAATTAAGTGAAAAGGGTCTAAAAACCTTGATGCTTGAAAGAGGTCGAAAGGTAAAACACGGGGAGTATCCTACAGCTAACCTAGAACCTTGGGAGGTACCAAATAATGGTGAGTTAACCGAAGAAGAGCTTAAGGACTATGAAAAGCAAAAACGAACAGGTTATACAATCAATGAATATGCAAAACATTGGTGGGTCAAAGATACCGAGCAACCTTATGCGGAGGTAAAACCTTTTGATTGGATTAGAGGATATCACCTGGGAGGAAGATCTCTGTTGTGGGGTCGTCAATCCTATAGATGGAGTCCAATGGATTTTGAAGGAAATGCAAAAGAAGGAGTTGCAATTCCTTGGCCAATGAGTTACGATGAATTGGCTCCATGGTATGATTATGTAGAGCAGTTTGCTGGTATTAGTGGGCAAAATGAGGGACTTGCTCAATTGCCTGATGGCAAATTTCAACCAGCCATGGAAATGAATTGTGTTGAGTTGAAAGTAAAAGACGGTATTGCGAAGAACTTTGATGATCGAATGATGACGATAGGAAGGGCTGCCAATCTTACACAGCCAATAGGTAGTAGAGGATCTTGTCAATTTAGAAATAGATGTGTAAGGGGTTGTCCATATGGTGCATACTTTTCTTCTTTAGCTTCGACCTTACCAGCAGCAGAAGTAACTGGCAACTTGACAATAGTATCTAATGCAATTGTTACTACGGTTTTGTTTGATGATGAAACACAAAAAGCTACGGGTGTCAGAGTAAAGGACACGAATACACTTGAAGAGAAAGAATTCTTTGCGAAAATAATCTTTCTAAATGCATCTACTGTTGGGACAACAAGTATTTTAATGCAGTCTAAGTCAAAGAGATTTGCAAACGGTATGGGTAACGATAGTGGAGAGCTAGGTCACAACTTGATGGATCATCACTTTAAGGTTGGGGCAAGTGGAACGACTGATGAATTTAGAGATAAGTATACCAAAGGTAGGAGGCCAAATGGAATTTATATTCCAAGGTTTAGAAACTTGAATGCTAAAACAAAGCAGAAAAATTTCTTGAGAGGATATGGCTATCAAGGTGGTGGAGGTAGAGGCGGTTGGTCAAAGAATGTAAAAGAGATGAGTTATGGTGAAAAGTTTAAGGAGGCATTAACTCAACCTGGTGACTGGAGCTTTGGATTAAATGGTTTTGGTGAAATGTTACCTTACCATGAGAATAGAATGTATCTCGATTATGAAAAAACTGATAAGTGGGGAATGCCAACTGTTGTCTTTGACGTGGAGATTAAAGAGAATGAATTGGAGATGAGAAAGGATATGAAGATTGCTGCTGTTGAAATTTGTGAAGCTGCTGGATTAAAGAATATTAATCCATATGAAAGAGTATACAATCCTGGGAACGGGATCCATGAAATGGGTACAGCAAGAATGGGAAGTGATCCAAAGAAGTCAGTGTTGAATAAGTGGAATCAAATCCATGCTGTAAAGAATGTATTTATAACTGATGGGTCGTGTATGACTTCAGCAGCATGTCAAAACCCATCGCTTACTTATATGGCATTGACAGCAAGAGCAGCTGATTATGCAGTTAAAGAATTGAAAAAACAAAATCTATAAAATGGATAGGAGGCAAGTATTAAAATTATCGAGTGCGATATTGGGATATACAATTGTAGGAGGAACAGCTGCGGCTGTCCTAACAGGTTGCAAGGCGGATGCAAATGCAATGCCAGCAGATCTAGATTTATTTGATAAGTCGACCTATGATTTGATAGTGGATGTTACGGAGAGAATTATACCTAAAACTGATACTCCGGGAGCCAAAGATGCCAATGTTGTAAGTTACATTCATTCAAGATTGAAAAATTTTGCAACGGAGGAAGAGCGGACTGGAATGTTTGAAAAATTAAATTTATTCAATTCATTATCAGAAAGTAAATTTCAGAAAAAGTACAATGATTTGCCGGAAGGCGAAAAAGATGAAATCATGAAGATGATGCAAGCTGAAGCTTCGAAGGCTGATGATCATGTTTTCAACCAACTAAAACGAGAAACAGTTGTAGGATTCTTTACTTCTGAAGTTGGTGCAACACAAGTGTTAAGGCATGATCCAATTCCTGGCGCTTATAATGGTTGTATTGACTTTGCTGCAGGAGATACTGTTTGGGCGTACTAATTAGTGATGTAAGATTTAGAACAAAGACTTAAGACGAAAGACTTAAGACGAAAGATATTGAAACTTAAAAGTCCTGTTGTTAATTCAATAGGACTTTTGTTTTAAGGTTTTTGTTCTTCTTGTTTGAGAATACTTTTTGGGCCGTATCCAGAGATACGATAACCGATTAAAAATCTTGAGGTAAAATCTGCTCTGCCAAAATTGTTGGTAACTATATCCCAAAGACTTTGGGTAATTAACTCTTCAGCGAAGGTTTCGCCAAGGGGTGATTTTATGGAGCTGAATACTCTAGCACCTAAACCAAAACCAAATTCGATATAACAATTATCGAATATGAAAAATTTGTAGCCAGTAGCTCCTCCTATTGCAATTCTCTGATGTATATAACCTTGCCCAGAAGTTCTTCGGTATTTAAAGTAAGGTCCGATATAAAATCGATCAGTTGAATATTTTGGTTTGAAATAAAACTTGCTTAAGAATCTGAGACCAAAAGCATTAGCATCGATGACTGAGCCAATGAGTGGAATATTAACGGCATTGCTATATAAGACATCAAGATCTAATCCTATGTCCTTGTTTATTCCAACTTCAAGACCACCCTTAATATTCTTAGCGAAAACGAGAGGTAGCGGATCGAATTTTAAATCAGTCTGTGCATTTAAACCATTTGCTAGTAATAGAATTGATATAAGTGCAACGATTTGGCGTGTCATAAAGATATTATTGGTATGCTGATATTAGCTAATCCACTAGTAAAATAGACTATTTAGTACAATTTTGGGGCCTTTTGAAGAAAAGGGACTTTTTTTTGTTATTGCGTGCAACTAAAACTATGCCTTATCAAACATGTTAATGTACGACTCGCAAATAATTTTAACTAAAATCTAGCTTGTAAAAGCATATTTTTACGAAGCAATTAAAATGATACTTATGAAGCTTAAGAATTTATTTACACTCTTATTTTTATTTATTGGAATGGTGACCATTTCGGCACAATTAGAATGCGATTGTCCAGAGCCTGATTGGGGTGGCGAAGGTATATGTTTTGAATTCGTTGAAGATGGAGAGACTGTTGTAGGCTATGCCCCAAGTGAATGTTTTGTAACATGTTGGATAGGAGAAGACTACGAAGTTGTCGAATGTGACGATTTGGAATGGGACGATGATTGGGACTGGGGTGATGATTGGGAATGGGATGATGACTGCGAATGTTCAGAAGATGATTGGAATGATGAAGGAATCTGTATTGAATTTGAAAACGATGGTGAGACTTACACTGAGTGGGCACCAAGTGAATGCTTTGCAGAATGTTGGTATGGTGAAGAGATAGAATTCACTGTTATCGAATGTGATGATTGGGGATGGGGAGATGATTGTGAATGTTCAGAGGATGATTGGAATGATGAAGGAATTTGTATTGAGTTGATCTACGAAGGTGAGACATATACTGAATGGGCTCCAAGTGAATGCTATGCAGAATGCTGGTATGGAGAAGAGCTTGAATATGCAATTGTTGAATGTGATGATTGGGAATGGGAAGATGAATGTGAATGTTCAGATGAAGATTGGAATGACGAGGGAATTTGTATTGCCTTAGATTATGAAGGGGTGACTTATATTGAATGGGCACCAAGTGAGTGTCTTGCGGAATGTTGGTATGGAGAAGAATTAGAATACACAGTAGTAGATTGTGCAGAAGGTGGTTTTGATTATGAAGGTGGACAATGCAATTGGGGAGAAGATTGTGATTGTGATATTGATTCAGATGAAGGAATTTGTATTGCTTATGTTTACTCAGACAGTACTTTTGGAGTCATTGATACTTTAATTGAATGGGTACCAAATGAATGTGTGGCTGATTGTTGGGGCTTTACAGATTATGCTGTAGTTGATTGCGAATCACTTTGGGATTGGGAAGAAGATTCTGAAACAATTGGTTTTGAAGGTGAAGAAGCAGAATGTGTGATAGCATTAATGGAAAGTGAAGAAATCACTTTCCAAGCATTCTTGATTGGATTTAGTGAGTGTATAGGATTGGAGCTTGATGAATGTGTTTTGAATGCACCGACTTTCGAATCAGATGAGGAATTCATTGAATATTTATTGCAAAATTGTCCAGAGTGGTTTGGCTTTGCAATGGATGAATCAGATGGACCATCATTATTTAGAGCATACCAAGATGTTCAAGAAGCTGGTGTTACTTCTACAAAAGAAATTACAGGCCTAGAATTTAGATTATTAGGCAATCCAGTAGTAGATCAACTGAATGTCTCATTAAGCTCTGCTGAGGCTTTAAACTTACAGATTACTGTTACATCTAATACTGGTAAAGTTCTCAATGTAGATCAACTCAGAATAGCTCAAGGAGAGCAGATATATGAGTTAAATACTACTCGATTCCCTGCAGGGATATACAATATGGTACTAAGTGAAGAAAAAGCTACTCAAACTTTAAAGTTTATCGTTATTAAGTAGTCTTATAGAAATATGTCTAAAAGGTCCTGGTTGAAATTCAATCAGGACCTTTTTTTATTTTAAGCCTCTCATAACAGTATTTTTCCGCAAATTGTCAGACTTTTGTAGATAGATGAGAAAATTATTGATTCTAGCTTTTGTTTTAAGTATATCGGCTCTTTCTGCCCAGGATAGTGCCTGGTCTAA
>CALHKJ010000489.1 GCA_938033975.1 uncultured Saprospiraceae bacterium
GTCAATATTTATAACTTGAGTGCAAGAAAAATTTTGATCGTTACAATAGCAAATTTCAAAAGTTCTAACAAAGGTGTTTGCGATACAAACATCAGAAGGTGTGCTATCATCACTATAGGAAAAAGCGATGTCCTCACAAGCCGTTCCAGATGCATCCGACGAATTAATTTGTCCACCTAAGGCAATAAAATCATCTAATGTAGTTGGAGTTGGTACTTCATCATAACAATCGTAGGTAGTTTCAGGTGGACAGGTCATAGAATTTATCGTGCAACAAGGAATTGCACAAGCTTCAAATAAAATATCCCCTGTCCCTTGTTTGCAGATTACCAATTGAATGACTCCGCCATCATCATCATAAACGTTTAGATTGATAGGATCACCTTGTCCATTATCTGTTACAGCTGTACCGCAATCGGAATTTTCATAATCAATTAAAAACCAATTGCTGCTATTATCTTCGGGTGTTGCAGTTACATTAAGACAAGCTGCAGGACCATCAGGAAGGATTAAATTGATTAATCTACATCTGTTGGCATTAATTGGGGTAAGGCAACAATAAACATCTTGGTTTGATAAGGTTACAACTTCTCCAACGCAAGCGGTAACGGGCTCGCAATCTTGGCAAGCCCCATCAATGGATAAGTCTATATCTAAAATATCTTCGCATTGGCTAGTCAAGGTGGTTGAATTAAGCAACAAAAATACCGTGACCAGAAAGGCGGCAGGAAAACGCCTCACATAGATCATAATGATTGGTTTTTTACTAGGCTTTTATTTAATTAAAAGCTTTTGTAAGGGGTTTGTTAATATGAGAGTGATTACTTATCACACTTATATGTAACTTGATTGGAAGTAGTAACCTAAAAATTAGATAATATTTGAGAAAAGGTCAATAAAAGCAATGATTAAAGTTGGCTTTTCAACTACATTAATTGATTACCACTAGTATGTTTCCTTCACATACTTATCTTCTTTCTTATATAGAATGACAATTCCAATGAGCGTAATGAGTGAAAGTAGCATAAACGTCAAACCAAATCTCTCTGGATTACTACTATAGATCCATCCTGAAAACAAAGCTCCACTTCCAATACTTATTTCCAAAGCAATATATACAGTAGCCAATGCTTTCCCTCTATTTTCGTCCTTACAACGATCAATCACCCATGCAAATATCGGTGGAGAAGCTGTCCCTAATGAAAAACCCAGCAAGCCTGCTGCGAATAAAAATGTGATACCAGAATCTACCATTGTAAAAAAGAAAAGTGATGCTGACAAAAGAATCAAAGACAGCCGCAATACTTGTATCCTTCCATATTTATCAGAAGCTCTACCTGCAACCAATCGCGATAAAATCGAACAGACAGTGAAACTGGTAAAGAAAAATCCTTTATTACTTACTCCAAGAAAAACAGATTGGTCAGGGCCAATTGTAACCAATGCCCCAATACTTAAATAAACGATCAAAGCAATAGAGGCAGGCAGTAAAGCGCTTTTATCAATGATATCCCCTTTTTTCAATTTCAAAAGACTAGGACTAAATTTTTTCTTATCTACCAAACTTTCCTTCATACCAAATAAAAGTAAAACTGAAACCAAGGCTAAACCTGAAGAAAAATAAAACATAAGATCCATAGAATATTCAGCAGCTAGAAAACTTCCAATTGGAGGAGCAATTGAGGCACCTGCATTCATACTTACTCCTAAAATTCCCATTGCCTCACCTCGACGTGAGACAGGCACAATGTCAGCTAAGTATGCAGAACTTGCAGTTGGTTTAAATCCAGTAGAAAAACCATGAAACAATCTCAAAAGTAGGAATGCAAAAACTGAACTTACAAATGGATACAAAAGACTTGCAAATACGCAGACCAATGTTCCGATGACTTGAACAGGAATCCTCCCAATTGTATCAGCAAGCTTCCCGCTGAATGGACGAGATAGTCCTGCAGTTGTTGTAAACAAGGCTATGATCAAACCGATATATTTTTCCCCTCCCATTGACCTGAGATACTCAGGCAATTCAGGAACAATCATATTGAAACTTGCTGAAAATAAAACCTGGCTTAAGCAGAGAAGGCCAAAAACCATTGTGTAAAGTGGGGGTCGATTGGAGTCATTCAAAGTCATCAACGAAGATATATAAATCTACTTGCTGACAGATCGAAAATCGACTAAATTAATTGAGTTAGTTTTTAAAATTTGCTGAGAATCAATCAATCTTTTTAATTCCAATTTTCGAGAATTGAAGTAACTTTTATTAACACCAACTGGACCAGTATCTGGCATACGACCAGAACCGACATGAACAATAAATTCATAAATAGGAGAATTCCTTCCTGGTTTCAAATAGTAACTTGGCTTATGCCTTGACAATTTAGAAATCGGCACAGCCTTATTTTTAAAATCTTGTTGCCTGCGATATAAATAATCAATAGTAAACTCAGGGAATCTTGTTTTATTATTTTGAAGTAAATCTAATCTCTTCTTCACACTACCCCCTTGGCTTGCAAGCGAAATAAAATTTTCTACTGTATCAGACCATTTAAGAAGATTACCTAATCCCTCAATGCGCATTTTACTTTTTGACTTAAAGAATTTTTGCATTTGCTTCAATTCTCTCTTGCCTTTTTCTCTTCTTGAGATAGGTATTTGAAATGCCAAAATTGGATTACGTATTGGACATCTGCGAAATTCTGATATCTCTAGAACTTCTTTTAAAATCTTTTCAAAATGGAACAGGGTTCCATAATGACATGAAAGGTGATTTAGGTTTTTAGCACCAAATTCTTTTTTGAATAAATCTATTTGTGATTGCACTTCAACAACTATTTGTGTTATCACTAGTTTTTTGAAGTACAAATCAGGATCAAATTTGCTAAATGATCTAAAGTAATGTTGTCCATCGATTTTATTCCGACGCAGAAGATGATCAACTTTGTTTTGTTGGCTAACTGGAGTTCCGGCGTTAATACTTAGATGTAATCCAATTGGTATGTTAGGAAATATTCGGAGCAATTCCTTTATTGCCTCGATAGATCCTTGATATGCACCACCCCTTTCATTAGCTGATCGAGGCGCAAAATTTATGAAGGTGGACACACAAGAAATAACTCCCTTACTAATTCCTTTTATGATCCCTCTATCTATAAACTCACAACACCCATAATCATCAGCAGTGATGATTATATTTTTTCTTTCAGAGGGCATGTAACTTTAGCTTCTAAGTTAGCACTAGGTTCTTTAGATAATCTGCTCCGATTCTTGCACTTTCCAAAGGTGAGTCTGTATCATATCTTTCTTGTTCCATGAAAAAGTACTCCATCCCATTTTCTCGAGCTGCCTTAAGTATAGTGGCGAAATCTATTTTTCCAGTTCCTAAATTACAAGAAGCTGTTCTTTCATCATCTGGTGCATCTTTCAATCTATCCTTGACATGACAAAGTCTAAATCGTCCTGAATATTTTTTCAGGTATTCGATAGGATCAGCACCTCCTGTTACAACCCAGTAAATGTCCATTTCGTGAAGTACATTATCTGGATCCGTATTTTCCATAATGAAATCATGTGGGATCATTCCAGTGAAAGCTTTGAAGGTATAAGCATGGTTGTGGTAAGCAAATTTTATTCCTGCCTTTCTGCAAATTTCACCACATTCATTAAACTTATCAGTTACCGTCTTCCAACCATCCATGCTTTTTTGAGGACCAACCCAAGGGCAAATCAAATAGTCCATACCAATACTTGCAGCTTGATCAGCCTTCAACTGAAAGTCTTCATTGATATTACAATGACTCGCCACCAACTTCATACCCAAGTCTTGAACATAACTTTGGTAATCTTTTGGAGTCATACCCCAGAACAAGCCCTGATCCATTTCAAATCCTTCAATTTGTTTGTATCCATATGAAGCAACTTTGGACAACACTGCTTTAGGGTCTTTCTGAAAGTCATCTTTTAGAGTCCATAACTGGATTCCAAACTTATTTAGCTTATTTGGATCCATGACTGGAGTATCAACCATGGATTTTTTAGCTGTGCAAGCTATTTGTGGAAAAACGGCAGTTCCAAGTGCCAATGCACCTGATATCTTGATAAATTTTCTTCGATTCTTATCCATAATTTTTGCTTGAAAGGTTTGAAAACACTGAAAACTTTGAATTTCTGAATTTCATTCGTACCAAGAAATACGTTGTTTGTCATTATAGTCACACCAAAATAACGAATTAAGAGCTACCAATAAATCAATTGCAATCTATTTTACAAAATATTCATTCTTCTGG
>CALHKJ010000490.1 GCA_938033975.1 uncultured Saprospiraceae bacterium
GGTCTCCAGACTGGCTCCATCCTGGATTTTTATCTTTATCAAATGCAAAGTTACTGTTGATATAGTCTGTAATTTCTACCTCTGTTGCAGTAACATCTCCTTGATTATAAACATCAATAAGGAAAGTTACATCTTCATTCAATTTAGGATTAGGATTAGTTCCAATAGTTTTCATTAGAGCTAAATCGAATTTACTCGGCTTTACTAATCCTATGTCAAAAGTATGGTTTACTTCGTCATCAGTTTGAATAGAAGCAGGAACTAGGTAATCTAAATTATTGCAAATATTTGCTGAAGCAATTAGGTCTGAACCCCACTTATCATCTACTCCTGCTGTTGAAACATTATATGCAACATTATCTATGGCAAAACTACTTGTTTGATTGTCAAATAATTGAGGATCAAGACTGATATAGTATTGCTTGCCGGCCAACAATCCATCAAAAATGGGATTCGTTAAACCACTATTAGAAACATTTGAATTATTAAATCTATAATTACCATTAAGATCTGTAGTTGTTGTTCCAACAAGTTGGCAACTTTCATCATATAAGACTACATCTATATTTGCAATTCTTTCCTCATTTGGACCTTGGAGGCCATCATTGTTTTCATCAAACCAAACAAAGTTTCCTATCTCTGGCTGAGGTTTTGGACAAGAAGCAACTACTTCACCAAAGCCTGTAGCCTTACCAAATAAATCACTTAGGTTTTGTATATATAATTCTTTGGCATTTGAGATGGCCCCTGTTGATGTATTGTATCTGTGCAGTCCTCCTGCGTATGAGTTTAAAATCGGATCGTACACGGTTGCAACTACTTCACCTGAACCAGGTAAAACAAAAACTGAACCTAATGCAACTTCGTTGTGATAGTCTTTATTTCCTGGGAAGAAATCATCACCAAAGAACTCACCACCTGCTGGACCATCACCATTATCTACACCTGTACCAACCAATTGGCCAGCTTTACCATTTTCTTCCAATGTCCAAACACCGTTATTGTTCCATGCAACTACCAGATCTGGGTATTGTTGATCTACTCTTCCAAATGATCCATCACAATATCTATGTCCATATCTATCAGAAAGTCCTAATAGCATATTCCCTTCATCAGTAAAATCAATATCTGTTAACCAATGTGAGGTGAAAAATCCACCTGGATTTGAATCATCCCAAAAGCCTTTTAAATAATCAGTTTTAAAAATTTGATTAAAGCTTTGATCTGTAGGATTGAATTCATAAACAAATGCAACAGAATTCTCACGAATCCTAGTTTGTGAACCATCACATGTGACACCTATATAATATTTACCTTCATGGTACTCAAGAGCAAAACTTCTTGCTTCACCTCCAGTACAATCAGGCTTAGGAATAGAATATTGTTGCACATTTGCAGGTGTAGGGTTTTGAATAGGCACTCTTACCAATGAATTACTATGGATGTCAATCACATATAGCGAACCACCGTCCGGAGAGAGCACAATATTCCCTAATCCTATTTTTCCAACCTGATCCCCGTATGAACATTTTTGTTCATCCGTTTCAGCCATTGTTCCTGTATTTATACCAAGTTCACTTAACTTGATAAAAAGTTGAGTGGTTTTAGTTCTTGTATCTGTTTTAAATATCGCATCATGTCCAGCTGGAGTTAATGCTGCATATTGCTTAACAAATGCAGAAGAATAAACTGTAGATTTTGCTTCATCATAAGCAAGACCCCAAATAGCTCCAGTTTCGCTTTTTGATGCGTACTTGGTAACTGGACTTGCTGGATTAAATTGATAATCTAATCCTACAATTGTAGCATTGTTCGTGTAAGTAGAGAAATCTCCTCTGACAAAACAGCTTACCAAAATTTCAGGATTGGTACTACAAGCCTTTGCTGCATTTGTTAATCCAAAGGACAATCCACATGCTGGAACTGTAGCATATCTTGTATCCGAAAGATGATCTAATCCTAGATGAGTAGATGCATAACCTTGCAAATAGGAAACTTCAACACGGTAATCATCACCGTTGCTTAATCCTTTAAAAGAATATTCACCAAGTGAATTGGTAAATTCAGTTGATACACTTTTACCATCTAAATCGTAAAGTGTTACCAAAATTCCAGAAATTCCGGATTCCGATTCGTCATTAATTCCATCGACATTATCATCTAGGAATACTTGACCTTCTAAATTTCCTTCAGCACATTGGGTATGACCGAGAATTGGAAATAGACATAAAAACAATGCTAGGGATAAGTACTTGCATACAAAATCTCCTGCAGGGCTACAGAGTTCTCTCATTTGACCTTTAATTAAATTGTAAATTCTTTGAAACTGCTAATGTTTTAGCGGCTTCAGCTTACTGTAGCTGGGAGATGGGTAATCGGGTTTTGGGTCGAAATGATCGATATTATTGTGACAAATATATAACGATTATTTGTAATACGTAATCATATTACATTTTTTTTTAATATCAAATGCGCTGATATTGTGACCTTTGAGAAATGTTTTTGAAAATAAGCCCAAAAAAACTTCTTGCAGCTTATGTCCTAAGTGAATAACTTACTCAACAACAGTAGCCCTTCTGACAAAACGGTTGTGTTGAGTTTCCAAGCTAATAAAATACAAACCAGTGGTCAATCTCAAATCTGAAATCTTGAGCTGAATCTCATTGTTACCTTCATGTCCAAAGGCTTCAAACTTATAGATTAGTTTTCCTGATACATCATGGACAAAAATTTCAATGTCTTGTTCTTTATGTAATTGAAATTTCAATTTAGCTGAATCACTCATAGGATTGGGTGCAAGAACAAAGGATTCTTGAATGCTAGCATTATTAGATTGAATTAATTTCAAATTATAAGCATCTAGCTTATCACCTACATACATTTCGTTGGCTATCAAACTTTCATCAAATGTGAGATCAGAAATTTGACTTCCTTGCACTTTTATGGAAAATAGTAACTCAGATTCCTCCACAAGCAATTGCTCAGAAGTATTCCATGAAACCAATAATGCATCTGGACGGTGATGATAGTTATCAGTTGCCATATTCAATTTAGCTGATTGCAGTTCAAGTGGTTGAGTATTTAGCCCACTCAAGGCAAATTGAAAACCAGATAAATAAAAAGATCTTGTACATATGAAATCTATTCTATTGTAATTATCGCTAACATTTTGCTCCACTCTAATTGACATTTGCGGAAGAGCTCTACTTGCTATCTGTTGAGTATTAAACGATAGAATTGCACTATCATTGACATCACCTACTTTAATACCTATAAAGTCAGCCTCATGTTCACTTTGGTCTAAATCAGAAAAATGAATCATTTCATCAAATGGCCATGGTTGCTCAATATTCATCGACAAGCCTTTAGGCACAAGCCTCCATGAAGAATTACCAGGAATATCTTCTTCAAGTCCTAGGATCAATTTTCTTAGTTTAACCAAATCAACAGCTGAAATTTTTTCATCGTTATTGGCGTCAGCGGCAATCATCTTATAAGGACTCTGTAAATCCAACAAACCTAATATGTGCTTTTGAATCAAAACAATATCCAGTGTGGTCACCCCATTTAACCAATCATCATTCTTTTCACCTGTAAGCTGGTACTGATTGTACATAGGATTATCCAAAAAACTATAGGAGCCATCTGCATCTGTAATGACCTCTCTAGGATAAGATGGAAGTTCTGAGTTGACGCTCATCGAAATTCCTTCAATCATTTCCCCCGATTCATTTTCAACTGTCCCTGCTATCATAGCTCTAAGATCTGTCAGACCACATGCTGATTCATTATCTGTAAGCTGCAGATTAACAGAACAATAATCAAAATTTCCGCACAGATCCCAAACATAAATGGCAAGTGGGTAAATCCCCCCATTGCCAAAAGCTTGTTCTAATTCATCACAATCAAATATTTTCGAACTAGACCTTAATTCATCATTCCAAAGTTCAGCATCACCAGTTACATAATTGTTTTGATTGGTAACACCATTTTCATCGTACCAAGGATTTTCTTCATTCGGGTCAATTAATTGAGGAGGTACATTCGGAGAAAAACTATACATCAAATAATCTTGACCTGTACAATTATCGAAACTACCTGCGTCAAAATCCCGAGCCCATAATTCTACTCTACCATTTGCCATTAATGCAGAACTAAGATTCAAACAATATGGCGTCGGACTTTTCAAATCTTTTATTGTTAAACTTTGTGATTGACTTGTAATATTTCCACAGCCATCTTCAACCTTCCACTGCACTCGATGTGACTGACTACAATTTGCATCCAAACCATCTGGGAGCGTCAGATACATGGTGTCCAAGGTTGGTGAAAGATAAAAAGGGTCGTTTGATGGCAATGAGGTACTATAAGTATAATCAACATTCCAATCCGAACCCAGATCAACCTCGACTTCCCACTTCAGCCAATCAGTACCACAAGCTCCGTTATCTTCAGCAAAAGCTTTCAAAACAATATTTTCACTTTGACATTCTGAGTTGCTTGAAACAATAGTATCACGGACACTCAGGATTGGATCAACTGTATCAAATAGTCTAATTACTTGTATATGATTGTAAACTCCTTCAACGAAACCGTCATCAAGTCCGGGCTCAACAATATCATTATTGTCAGAATCTGATGCATCATAGTTACACCACTCTATCACTGACCAATGATTCAAGATTCTATAACAGGTACCTGTTGTAAAATAGAAGGTATCGCTTCTCATACTCACACCAATGGTTTCGCAAATGTTATCAGTAAATGAAGGTTCTCCATATACTTCTCCCAAACAGTCAATTGTTTGATCTTCCGGCCATTCTATTTCCAAAGATGCTTCCTCTGCTGGCCTTACAATGATCCATTGGCTACAATTTGAGCCTCCACAATACCAAGTTCTTCTGATTGCACCCTGGCGGCAACTAGGATCATAAGCAGGAATTTCTTCACCAACAAAAGGTGCGCTACTTGCAGCTTTCCTTACATAGGTATCAATTGGTTCTTCACAAAAAGATGGAAAACAAGGACCTTGTGCAGTTGGCTGACCTGTGAGAGAAAGGTTTGCAAAATCTTCGTTACAATTTATTTCAATGTTTTCAGGGCAATCTACAATCGGACTCAATTTATCTTCAACTCTGATTGTAGTCCAAGATTCATTATAGTTATCTCCCGCACTTCCGTAAATGCCGTTACCATCTCCATCATCCCAAACTCTAAGTTGCACATCGTATAATCCATATGTCTGTCCATCATCGTCTATCAGAACAAGATCTTCACAACAGAACATAACAAATGCGCCATTATCATCATCGTTTTCAGTGTCATTTGTATGGCCGTCATCATTGAAAGTGGCATTACCCTGATGACACCAAATATTACCATCATTTCTTCTAACTTCTAATTTTACATCAGAGCAAGCATCAAAACTATGGTTATCAATATCCTCTGCAAATATTTTGGCAACCCCATCACCTTGAAGATCCGTAGTCAATTGAATGACTAGGGACTCTTGAGTCACAGCAACAGGTGCTGTGTTGTCCCTTACTGTGATACGAACCTCACTTGTACTTACATTTCCACAACAGTCTTGACCATAATAAGTAAAGTTGTGATGACCAATTGGAACATGTAATGCAGTATATCCTGACATCAATATGCCATCTGAATTCTGAATCCAATAATTACTCACATTATCACAATCATCTGTTATATGATTTGGCTCTGGCATTTCTATATCTGCATAACAATTCCAAGGATCAACGCTTACCGTAATATCTGAAACTGAAACATCAGGACCATCAATATCAGTCACAATGATTGTTTGATCAAAGTGAGCTACAGTTCCTTTACACCAATCATAGAAGGTCCAAGTTCTTACTGTTTTCGAATTTCCTAAACATCCAGGACCACACAAATCAAAAAGTTGATCATGGTAAACAACATCAAGATTACAAGCATTTTCAGTCAATGGAACAGCATGATAATTTCCATCATAACCTAAGCTTGTAAAATAAGGAGTAGCATAAGGTATGCCTTCATGATTTTCTACTAACTCATGTGTTTCTTGATAATCATCCATCAAACCAGGAGAAGTATTTGGAGTGTCAATGTCAAAATATTCAGCAATTATATTAGGATGAAATCCGCTACCACATGGCAAGAAAATTTCTTTCTGTGGAAAATAATAATCATGAACTCCATCACTAGGATATTCTTCCCAAACTCCATCAATTGTATTTCCAGCATTGGTCAATTGTATTGCTTCAAAGAGAAATTGTTCAACACAATACTCTGTCTGTTGATGACCAGTATTTTGATTGTACACATAACCTGTTGACCGTGTTACCAATTTACTTCCACAATCATCCGCATCAGTTATGCTGATACTTGGTTCAAGTATTACAAAGTAATTGCAGTTGTCTGTAGGGATCTCAATTGGTGGCAATAAAGAATCTAAAAGGCTTGGCTCAAATAAATCTGTACAACTAAATCTACAGTTGGGATTTTTTGTCAGAATGCTTCCAGATGAATATTCAACATCAATTTGAATATCACCAGATTCTGTACCCATATCTACAAAATTAGAAACGACAAGAAAATAGCTTAGCCCATCTTGAAGAGAAGAAGTCAAACTTGTAATTCCCATTCCATTGCCAGCAACCGCTATTAAATTGGTACAAGAATGAGAAGGATCAAAAGAGTGCTCATATAATGAAAGAAATAAATTTTCTCCTTCAATAGTAAAACTTCCTTCCTGTGATGATTCAAAAAAAGAATTAGTTGTAAAGTTGAATACCTCATAACTAACATTGAACCCAGATTGGCATCCCGATAAATTATTATTAGCTGGACGATTAAAAGTCTGGCTATTTGAATTTAAAGTTCCATTAAAATTATCTACTTCTAAATTGTAGTCGGAGCATTCACAATCTAACTCAGGCGGTATCTTGTCTTCTATTAAAAGTTGACCTGAACAACTTGCTCCACTTACATCATTAGTTACCGTGTATGTCACCCAACCAGGCTCGTCTACAATGGTTCCATCAATTCCTTCCAATTCAAAACTCCACAAACAAGATTCAGGAGGTTCACCTGGAACCAGCATGTTCAATTTGATGTCTACCTCACAATCTACGTCTAGAGCTACATTAACCTGTCCATTGCAAGAGAGCAGGCATTGGCCATTGGTTTGACCGATAAAAGAAAAGATAAGGAATAGCAATATTCCTATATATCTCGGCTCCATTTTAGGGACTATTTAGGTTCTGGTTTTGAGTTAACAAGCCAAAAATAAAAAAGAATTCGGCTTCAACCCAATCATATCTCATTGATAATCAATAAGTTGAGGGTAATTTTTAGATTGAAGAAAAAATCTATATATAAAGTGTATATATATTAGCTACCTAAATATTGGATAAAAACTTAATCTATTGTTACTCAATTTTTTCATCACCCATTTTGATTACTTTAGATCGACTAAATATTATGAGAGATAGAATTTAAATCTTAAGTCGTCTTAGGCACACCAAGTCTATACATACATTAACTTTGAAGCCGTTTTAAGGAAACATCAATCAAAACAACTCATTTGAAATTTTCAAATAAATCCATTTTTTACCTAGGGCTCATCTGCTTTATAATTCTTGGAGGGCTTTCATTATACTATTATAAGGAAAGAACATTTTTCCTTGATGTCTCTTACATGTTGTATAAAATAATCGAGACTGATTTCCTTTGTATACAAGTCAATAGGTTTGTTAGCGTCTTTACACAAGGAGTTGCATACACTGCACTGAAACTTAATTTATCATTAAGCTCTATAGCACAATTGTATTCTTTAAGTTTTATTGTTTTCCAATTTCTAATTTTTACAACCATTCTAAAATTATTAAAAAGTAAATGGATTGCTTTAGGACTTTTGCTTTTCAATATTTTAATGATAAAACATACTTTCTATTGGAC
>CALHKJ010000491.1 GCA_938033975.1 uncultured Saprospiraceae bacterium
CTCAGCTGTAATGAGATAAATTACAACAACTCCTAAAAAGAAAAAGACCATCCAGTTACCTGCATAACCTACATATTCCCAAACTCCAGGGAAGGTATAATATGTTTCTGGTCCTGGTATAAACATGCTTCCTGGACCTAAGCTTTCAGGTTTGAAATCTTTTATAAGAATCATAACGGCCGGAAGGAAAAGAACATAGAATAAGGACAACAAAGACACCACCGAGTTCTTTCTAAACTTTTTATATTCTAATGATAATAAATTGAACATCAATTATGCTTTTGAGGTGATTTGTAAAAATTCTTCTTCCAACTTTTGTTTTCTTTCAACTATATGTGTTGGGTAGATATTTAATTGACTGAGTGCTTTACTCATTTGAGCAATATCAAAATCTTCATCAACAACACATTCAAAGAAAAATCCATCATGCTTTACATTTTTGATTGCAGCATTCGAACGCAACCAATTTCCTAGTGCAGCTTCATTTTCTGCAGCAGCAACTTCAATAGATTTATCAGCTGATAGTATGGAGCCTACAGGCCCAGTGGCGAGTAAAACCCCATTCTTGATGATTGCTACATGAGTACATATCTTTTCAACCTCATCTAACATGTGGCTAGCTAAAATCACAGTCTTGCCTGATTCTGCTACACTTGTCAAAGTAGCTCTCACATCTGCAATTCCTTGGGGATCTAAGCCATTGGTAGGTTCGTCATATATGAGTGCTTGCGGATCACCGATCAGGGTTGCTGCAATGGCCAATCGTTGCTTCATTCCTAAAGAGTAAGAAGCAAACTTTGATTTCCTTCTCTCCTTCAATGCGACTAGCTCCAAGATTGAGTCAAAATTTTTGTCCTCTGATCCTTTTATATGTCTTACAATTTCTAGATTTTCATCTGCATTGAGGTAGGGGAAAAAGTTAGGAGTTTCTAAAATGGTTCCTATCTTTTTTAATGGATTTTCTTCTTGTCCTCCAAACCATTCATAGCTTCCGCTATCTGGTTTTAAAACTCCTGTGATCATACCTAGAGTGGTTGTTTTGCCACTGCCGTTAGGTCCTAGGATGCCGTATATTTGCCCGGCTTCAATGCTTAGATTTAGATTATCTACAGCTTTAATCATTCCATAGGATTTGGAAAGATTAGAGATTTTTAAAACGCTCATAAGAATCAATTAGATGGTGTAATCTAGGGAAAATCTTTCTTTAGTAAGAGATTTTTCGATTGAACTTCTTAAAAAGCTGACCGATGTTAAAAAGGGTAATTGATACCTACTTGAGGAGAACCAAAGAATCCCTGACCGATTGGGCTTTCAAAATAAGTTTCTAGAGCAGTTCCTTCATTTAGTAGATATGGATTTTTGAGCTTGTAGCCTACATCAAACCTCAGGATAAAGTAATCAAAATCAATACGAAGACCCCATCCCCAATTGACAGCAAGCTGATTATAAATATTTGAGAATTTGGCACCTGGTCTTGCAGGATCTTCGGTTAAGGTCCAGACATTCCCAGCATCTAAAAAGAGGGCATAATCAAATCTCCAAAAGAAATCTGCTCGATATTCAACATTTGCTTCAATTAAAAGATCACCAGTTTGATAAAAACGTTGACCAGGTACTTCAGGCTCTTGCCATCCTCCAGGGCCCAATTCTCTTACCTGCCATCCTCTCATTGAGTTTTGACCACCAACAAAAAACTGTTTTACGTAGGGTACTGCTGTATTGTCACCATATGGTTTTGCAATCCCAAAATTCAATCTTCCAGCCAAAGCTGAATGCTCATTGAGTCGTTTGTTCATACGCCAATCCAAAGTAAGCTTACCGAATTTTGCAAACTCAGTTCCGGAAATATTAAAGGTGGTATTGTTGTTTCTAATTTTGTTATACAACAAATTAGCCAAATGGACTTCGCCACCAGATAATTCAAATCCGCCATATATAGCCCATGAAAATCCTTTCCTATTTTCTGGTTTTTGATATGCGGCATTGACTTCTTTAAAAAGTAAGCCGGTAACTACGGTTGATTTAAAACTATTAAACAAAAGAGGGGATTGTGATAAAAGACTGTCCCAAACACTTCCTATTTCATAATCATATAATAATAGATTAAGTCCAGAGGGGTTAAAAGAAATTGACCAGTTATTTTTAGGTTCATAGTTATAACTAACGCCACTTGCAAAAGTGTTTATTTTAAATAATCTAAATACATCCTGGTAATTCCAACCAACGGTAAAGTTTGTATTGGTCGCCACCTCATAGTTTTCTCTCTTTGTAGTTGGAACCTTTCCAATTTCATATAAGAGTCCAATGATACCAAAGTAATCAACCTGTCTTGGAACAGTTGTAACATTAGTCAGTCCAAGATTTAAGGCGTTTCTTCTTAGAATCCTACTTGTAAGTGATGGGTCTATTTGGAATTCAAACCCGACCTCCGCAATTGTTTCGTTTTTTTCCGAACCCCCAAAAGCATTCCTATCGATTAATGATCCATCGGCAGAAAATCCTATTAATCTTTGTCCTTGAGTTGAGTTAGTGGTACTAAAGAAAGAACCGGTACCAAAATCGGCACTATATTTTGTTTGGTAGGGCGTAAGGAAAATGTCATAATTGATCAATGAATCAATCTTTGTATCGTAACTAGGTGCAAGCTTAACAAACTTATAGGTACTTAATTCTGATAGCTTTTTAATACTTTGATAGTATTGGGATCGATTATACTCTCTCCCTGATTTGATGAAAATCTGTTTGTCTATTGCCCGAGGATTGATTACAAAATTCTTTGATAAGGAATAATAGTTCTTTCCATTGATCACTTTTGATGGCACTGAAGGATAATTTCCATCTTGTAGATAATCAGTAAACACATTAATTTGTCCAATGTGATATTTGACGAAAGTCTTAGAACTTTCAGAAGCATTTAGGTCAAAGAGAATATCTATTTTTTTATCTACATCAGAGCTGTCACCTTTTACAGAAATTGCATTGGCAAGGAAGTTAGCATAGCCTCTATTTTGCAATGCTTGAAAGATTCTTTGTTTCTCAGAATCAAAAATGCTTGCGTCTATTGCAGTCCCAGGCTTAACCAATTGTTCTTGTTTAATTTCATCTAGGATTGATTGTATTTCTGGTCTGTTTGATCTGTAGCTAACCTCATTTACAGTAAATTGCTTGCCTAAGTCGATTAAAAATTTAGATTTTGCTTGTTTCGATTTCACCTCATACTCACTTGTGACATGAGCGTCATAATATCCTTTTTTATTTTGCAGGTAGCGTTGCATTTCATAAGCACTTAAAGCAACTCTAGTTGAATCAAAAATTTGATGTTCTTCTGCAATGAATTTTTTTACGAAATTCTGGTATGTGTTGCCATTTTTAAGGAAAATTCTTGTTGCAAGATTCTTGTATGCGTAAGAATCTGGGATATTGGAAACAAATTTTTCTAAGGAGAAATTATTTTTACTAGTACTACTATTTTCTTGAAACTTTAAATCGTAATAATCTCTGGGAACAAACAGAAACTTGCTTGGTTCTGGTTGTTGGATCAATTGACTTAACTCATATTCAAGATTTGCGATGTCATTATCATCAGAATTTCCTTCAAATTTGATATTTGTTTCTCGCACAAGAGCTTCATTATCTGCAATAAAATCTGTGCTTCTGCAGCTAGCAAGAAGAACAATCAATGATAGAAGAAAGAAGAATTGTATCTTGCTAGTCGAAAGAAAATTATTTGATTTACTAGTATTCAATGATCTCAAAATCTTTAATAAAGTACGTCCAATCCCTCCACTTAAGGAAGTATAGACAAAAATATAATAAATTCATCGCCCAAGGCCCGAAAATAGCCTCTGAAATCATTAATTCTGGTAAAGTTGAGTTAGAATATATTTTTGCAAGCGAAGCATTTATTGATAATAACAAGGAATTACTGACTAAACACTCAAAAACAGTGCATGAAGCCAGTGAAAAAGACTTGGAAAGAATATCTACCAATAAAACGCCTAACGGGGTAGTATTGGTTGGAAATATGATCCAAAATGAAGTTAAAGCAATCTTAAATAATGAGTGGCTAATATTTCTTGATCGAGTGCAAGATCCAGGCAATGTAGGAACCATTATTCGAATTGCAGATTGGTTTGGAATAACGAAGGTAATCTTGAGTCCTGAATGTGCAGATCTCTATAATCCAAAGGTCTTGCAATCTACAATGGGAGGGTTTTTAAGGGTGGAAGTTATCAATGCTGAGTTTAAAAAAGTAAAGGAATTGAATCCAGAATTGAAAGTTTACTCTGCTCACCTCAATGGTAAGTCAATGTACAACTTGAACCTAAAACCTGGAATGCTAGTGATTGGTAATGAAAGCAAAGGCATCCAAGATGAAATCGTGGATGCCTCTGATGTATTGGTAAGTATTCCTTCTAAGGGAGACGCTGAAAGTCTCAATGCAGGTGTCGCCTGTGGAATACTTGTATCTAATTTGTTACAATAATTTTTTCAGCTCTTGCTCAATTGCTTGATGTCTTGGATTCAAGGCAGCAATTTTTCCTTCTCTATTCACTAAGAATGTAGTTGGAATACTTCTAACTCCATAAGCTCTTCCTGCAGGTGAATCCCACTTTGATAAATCAGAAACATGGTGATCCCAAAGTAGGTTGTCTTTTGCAATTGCATCAACCCATCTTTGTTTTGAGCTCGTCATTGACTTTTCAATTTTTTCAGGATCATTGTTCAATCTTGATTTTGTTCTTTGATCCAATCCATCAAGTGAAACACTAAAGACAGTGAATCCTTGATCCTTATATTTTTTGTAAGTTTCTACAACACCAGGGTTGGCCTTTCTACAAGGTCCGCACCAGCTTGCCCAAAAGTCAATCAAAACAATTTGACCTTCTAAGTCAGAAAGTTTTCTGGTCTTACCTTTTGGATCGGGTAATACAATATCAGGAGCATCGTCTCCAATATTTACATTGTATGTTTTAGTTCTTGATTGCGCTTGTTGCTTTGCTGATGCTTCTAATTTAGTAACCATCTGCTCGTAGTCTTTTACGCATTCCACGCCAGGATATTTCTCGGCAAGTCTTTCACAAATATTCTTTTGTAGAGGAACAGTTTGAGTATTTTGAGCAAACAATGAATTGGCAAGAGCCATTGACACTAAAGGATCAAGATTATTCAATATTGGAGTAAAATCATTCTGTCCAATTTTTTGATTCACTAGATCATTCATCGTTGATCTATAAGACTCAGCAAGTGGTGCTCCATCAATGCTGTAATCAAATTTTTGAAGATTTGACAAGTCACCAGAAAGATTGATTGATTTTTCAGTTCCATCTAAAACCAAATCAATACTTTTTGCTCCAAGTCTCACTCTATAAATACCTGGTGTGATTCCTTCAGGGAAATGGAATTTGAAACTTCCTTTATTTCCGATGTCAGTTTTATCAAGTGAAGTGATAGAATTATTAAAATCTTTTTTGTCAAAATAGATGCTTACATCTGAAGCATTTTCAATGTTGCCTTTGACTGTCAATCCTTTTTGAGATCCACATGAAGCCAAGATTAATGCTCCGATGGCAAGGATGCTAATGAGGTACTTAAATTTCATTTTTTTAGATATTTAGTCTATTTACTTTGAGGTCTGTATTTAACGATCTGATCAATTGAAATAACCCATTTCCAAAGAAATTTGTTTTGTTATGGTTAAACAAAAATCCTTCATAGATTAAGTCTTGGTGAATTTGTAAGTAAACCAATGACTTACATATTAACATTAATCGTATACAAAGATAGTATTTAGGCTGGATACTGAGGCATTTTTCTCTCTAGATATTGACTAAAACAGGCAATTTGCGATGGATTTATCAAATTAGATAATTCAACAAAAAGAAAATGATCAAATAGATCCAAAGGAGATCTAGAAAATGCCAGTAAGTAGTTAATAGTCTGAGCTTCCTCTTTTTGGCAGGATCAGAAAAGTAAATCAGAACGGTGACTGGCTCCTTCATATGTTTTTTTGACTGCCATATGAAATGTGCAAGAAAGGGAAGTCCTCCAACCACATGGGCAAAATGAAGCCCTGATATAAGATACATATATGAAGCCAGGTTATTGTAGGTCAAGCTTATGTTATTATTAACTAACTGTTGCCAAGCTAAAATCTGTAAAAACAGAAAACCAGTCGTTACTAAGAAGGTAACAATCAACATCAATTGGTACTTCTCAGTATTATCAGCCAAATAATGTTTTTTCGCTTCTCTCAACAGTAAGCTTGCTCCAATGAGTAAGAAAGTGTTGAAATAAAAGAGTGGTGGAAGATTGACCGGTTCCATCCCTGTCTGGATCCTATTATAGAGATAGGAGAATGAAAAGCCTAAGAACAAAGCGGTGATGCCTGCCAACAAAAGGTAGACTATGATTTGTTGAGGATGTATTAGGAAATTTCTTTCTTCTCTCATATGGTAATAAACAATGGGGGGTAAAATAGTTTAATTAATAACGATGATAATTGAAAAATTGAGTGAATAGAAGAATTTGAGGTCTAAATTCAAATTGTGGCATGTTTGTCAAATTGTGGCAAGTTTGGAGTGATTTCGCTTGTATCTTCTTGGTTAAACTAACCAAAAACCACCCAAAAGGGTGGTTAATTACTCAAACCCAAGTCCTAATTTTACAATTGTAAACACAAATCAATACAATAACCCCAATTATTAATTTGATTATTTCTCGTAATAATAATTTTTAAAACAATTGATTATGAATAATTCAATTTTTCAACAAACTCACACAAAGCTCTCAGAAAGAGAGATTCAAATTCTCAAATTAATTTCCTTTGAATACACCTCTGCGGCAATTGCAAAGGAACTATACTTAAGCTTATGGACCGTGGAGACACATAGAAGTAATATCATGAGTAAACTTGGAGCAAGAAATGCAGCAGGAATGGTGCGGAAAGGATTTGAAAGTGGAGTTTTGAACTTTGTGCAAAAAGCTGTTTAACCAACCTGTTATAAAGTAAGAATTTCGACTTATTTGAACTAAACAGATTTCCTAAATAATGAATAAAAGCAGGTCAATTGTTGTTAATTACTGCTTGGTATTAGAAAAATCGACTAGTTAAAATGTCAAATAGTTGCTTTTTGATTTACAATTTTTGCATCAGTAACTAACTAATTCTTACCGTTTATACAATCAAAGCTACCTTTCGTCAAGTTGGCAATAATATTATAAAAGATCTTGACTAATATTATCATAGAAAATCTAATCAATTTTAACCTTAGAACCAACAATTATGAAAAGTACAACTTACAATTATTACACACATCAACTTTCAAATAGAGAGTTAGAAATTTTACGTCTTATTTCTTTTGAATATACTTCCTTAGAAATTGGCAAAGAACTTTTTATTAGCGTACCAACTGTAGAAACTCACCGCAGAAATATTATGGGCAAACTCGGTGCTAGAAATGCAGCGGGAATGGTGAGAAGAGGTATCGAAAATGGACTGCTAAGCTTTGTCCAACAAGCGGTATAATTAATTAAATTGCAGAGAATTTTCAAATTTTTATTTAGTACAGAAATCTAGTTTCATAAATATTAGTTTAATTAATGTTATAGTAACCCCATAGAAGAGGAACCTTTGGTTCCTCTTTTAGTTTCTGATAATTTGTAGAAACAATGCCTTAGTAATTTTTTTACCACCTGCCTTCTGCTTAATATCCTCAAAATTGTATGTAAAATCACAACCTATTTTCCAGCGAGAACATCCGTAAGCTGTATTGCCCTTTAGTAGAGTCCCCTTATTGCATTTGGGGCAGGACGGCATTTCCTTAGAATTTTGTTTTATATTTTTTGAATTCTGATTTTCTGTTTGATTGAATATTAGTTGAAAATTTTTATCAATAATAATTTGCCCATCTACCTTTTTGTTGTTGATCTTAAAACCCTTAAGTTTTACGGTAGAGCCTTTCTCAACCAGTCTCTTAACTTGTGAATCACTAATTTTTTTGCTCATAAATTTAAATGGAACTGCAAAATTGCATCCATCTTTAAATTGAGTGCATCCATATCTTGTTTTTCCTTTTATTACTGTTCCCTTTTTGCACTTAGGACATTGCATTGGGAATGTTGAAGAGTTCTTTTTTGTTTTACTTTTGCCTATCTTCTTTTTTGCTTTTTGTTGATTAGAATTCTTGAAATTTGAGCTATAATTTTCGGAAGAAGAAAATCGCTTTACATTTTTTTCCATTCTCACTTCAGTGACCAAATCTTCAATCATTTTCTTCATATCACGAATAAATGGTTTTGGACTATATGTACCATATTCGATTTCCTTAAGCCTTTTTTCCCATTGACCTGTAAGTTCAGCTGAGATGAGTAGTTGGTTTTTAATAGTTGCTATCAATTGAATTCCTAGCTCTGTTGGCAGAACCTGTTTCTTTTTTCGATAAGTATATTTTCTTCGAAACAAGGTTTCAATTATGTTTGCACGTGTGGATGGTCGGCCGATTCCGTTAGCCTTCATCAATTCCCTCAGCTCATCATCATCAACTTGCTTACCTGCTGTTTCCATTGCACGGAGTAGGGAGGCTTCTGTATAGTTGGATG
>CALHKJ010000492.1 GCA_938033975.1 uncultured Saprospiraceae bacterium
GTCTGCAGCATTTTTGAATCCATTGGGTTACCAATCTACTGTGCTGATGATCGCGCTAAATTTCTAATCAAGGAAGACCCTAATCTAAAAAAACGAATCATAGATCTTCTTGGTCCCGAATCATATTTGGATAATGGAGAATACAATCGTGCATGGGTAGGCAAAAAAGTATTTGCCGACAGGCAAAAACTAGAAGCATTAAATCATTTGGTTCACCCCGCTGTGCATAAGGATGCAGAAGAATGGTTTCAAAAACAAAATGCTAACTATGCCATCTATGAAGCAGCTCTAATTATTGAAGGGAAGACTCAAGATACCTTTGATGCACTCATTTGCGTAACAGCACCTAAAGAACTAAGAATAAATAGAGTGATGAAGAGGAATGGAATAACACGAGAGGCTGTTGAGAATAGGATTAACAAACAATCCTCAGATAATGAAAAAAGGAAACATTGTCATTTTGAAATTATCAATGATGAACAACATTTCCTTATTCCACAAGTCTATAGAATCAATAAAATTCTACAAGACAGAATTACTAATCCGGTAGTCTAGGAATTTGGATCAGCGATTATTTTTATTACTGTTCCTGCTACAACATTTTGTCCAAGCTCCATTCCATTCAGAATTGCAATACTTTCAAGATCTTCTTGTTTTGACCCAAAACTTGTAAGCACAGATTGTAGGGTTCCTCCTTGTTGAACTTTTACAATTTTAATTCTTTTGGCTTTCTTATTGATCTTACTTTGATCCGTCAATTCTTTAAACTTCGTCATCGTCTGCTTAAAGGTTCCTGAATATGCATTGAAATCAGCTTTGGAAGCCATACCATGGAAAGTATAAATAAAGCCTCCATACTCGATAAAGTAAGATAAGATTCTGATTGGATCGCCCGTTGCCTGCCCTGTGTTGGGATCAGTAGGTGTTTGATCGGAAAGCATTACTGTTGCAGGTAAACCGTTTACTCTAGCATTTTCATGTCTTTCTATTACATCCAATTTTGCTTGTTCTATTAACTCATCTGATGCTGCTCGTCTGCTTTCAGCCTGTGCTAAAGAAAATTGCATCATAGCTTTTCCATCTGACGGAGTTATCTGAACAACTGTCGGTGCATTTTGAAGTATCCAATTGTTTGGTATTGGAAATTCAAACTTAAGTTCAGGATGGTAGAAAACATTATTCTCTACAAAACCTTGCTTTGGATCTTCACCATATACCATACCATCAATAAGTCTCAAGAAAGCTTCTGAGTTTACTTTCTTTGCTTGAGGGTAATTTGTTTGCCATTCATCTGCTGCAGCATGAACCTTTCCATATCTATCTACTGGGTTAGGGTGGGTCGACAAAAAGTCTGGTATACTTGCTCCCGCCTGTGTCTGAAGTCTATTCAAAGTTTGAAAGAAGTCAGCCATTTGATGAGCATCATATCCAATTTTGGTTGAATACTCAACACCTAGCTGGTCTGATTCACTTTCATCATCTCTTCCAAATTTTAAAAACATCAATCCAAGACCCTGACTTGCTTGCTCAGCAAATTGTCTGAAAGTCGGACTTACAACAACCCCAGCCAACAAACCAATATTACCTAAAACTTGTTTGGTGTATTGTTGTGCAGAATGTCTCGCTGTAATATGACCAATCTCATGTCCTAATACTCCAGCAAATTCCGCTTCATTATTAAAATGAGCCATGATGCCTCTTGTGAAGTAAACATAACCACCAGGAAGTGCGAATGCGTTGACAACAGGAGAATCTAATATTCTAAAAGTAAATTTCAATTCAGGTCTATGTGAAACCAATGCCATTTGTTGACCTTTTTTATCAATAAATGATTGCATTTCAGCATCTTCATAGAGACCATATGATGCCACTATTAGAGGATCATTCTGATCTCCCACTGCTTGTTCTTGAGCTGCGGACATGAAGGTTACTTGCTTTTTACCCGTAACTGGATTTTTCGCGCAATCGCTCAATAAAAAAGGTAGCATCAGAAAAGCAGTGATTAATACAAGCTTATTTGACATAAAATCGAGTGTTTTTCAGTTATTAATAGCAGGATATCGATTAACATTAGACAAAGTTCTAATATTACTAGTGAATATCTATTATATCTGACGAATAAATTTGATTTTATGTTTCGTAACTTCGTACTTTAATATTTCCTTATCACTGACTAACACGTGGAGATTAGAAAAAGCATACCAAATTTTATCACAATCTGTAACCTTTGCTGTGGGTTCATGGCACTTGTTCAGGATAATCTGCTATTAAGCTGTGGTTTTATCATCTTAGGGATGATTTTTGACATTCTTGATGGTTTGATTGCAAGATTGCTCCATAGTCCTAGTGAAATTGGGAAACAACTTGATTCGTTGGCAGACATGGTTACATTTGGGTTGGTACCAGCTTATTTGTACTATAATTTAGCAGAGCAGAGGCATTTAGGAATTATTGGTGCTTTTTTGTTGATTTCAGCTGCGGCTTATAGATTGGCAAAATTCAACTTAACTGAAAGTAAGTCTGACTTTGAAGGACTGCCAACTCCAGCTAGTACAGCTTTTTTAGTAGGTATCTTCATAGCTTTTCATTTCGATCAAAATCAGGTTTTGAGGTTGTTACAAAATGAATTGTTATATCTAGCTATTCCTAGTTGTTTGGCTTTCTTTATGGTAAGTCATGTGCACATGTTTTCAATAAAAAAAGGAGTTTTAAGTGTGAAAGAGAACCCTGGACCAGTTTTAGTTGTTCTAGTTCTTGTTATCATGATGGTATTCAACAGAGAAATGGCAGTTTTAGCTACTTCCATGTTTTATATCTTTTTATCCATGATTTTAAATTTGATTAAGAGGCACAATGGCAATAATTATAACTGATGAATGCATCAACTGTGGTGCATGTGAACCTGAATGTCCAAACAACGCAATCTATGAAGGTGGCTTTGAATGGATGATTTCAGAAGGGACAAAAATAGATCACGATTATAAATTGGAAGATGGTTTAGTTGTTGGACCAAATGATAAACAATCTCCAGTTGATGACGATGTTTATTTTATCGTTCCAGATAAGTGTACGGAATGTAAAGGCTTTCATGACGAACCACAGTGTGCGGCAGTCTGTCCAGTTGATTGCTGTGTTCAGGATCCGGATAGAGTAGAAGACGAAGCTACTTTATTACAAAGACAAGCAACACTGCACAAAACTGCTTAATCCTCGAGAAGCACAGATTTTTTCTTTCTTAAGTTTACGATAATATGCTCTTTCAAGGTTGTTGCCAATGAAAGACCAAGAAAGTCTACCTTGATTGGAAATGCTTTATGTAATCTATCTACAAGCACTGCTACTTGTACTGATTTAGGAAGTACTTCTAGGAATGGCTTGAAAGCATAAAAGATGGTTCTTCCTGTATTAGCTACATCATCAATAATAATAACATGCTGGTTTTTTAATTGCTTAATATCAATTGATAAACTAATGTCTTCCAGTGGGTTAGCTGGATTCAGTTTTATATTGATCAACTCAATTTGCGGAGTTGCAATTTTTTCAAGTTCAGCCTTAATTAATTCAGAGAAATACATCCCATTATTATTAATTCCTGCCAAAAAGATCTTTTTAGCCTGATAATTGTTTTCAAGTATTTCATAGGATAGCCTCTTGATGATATTTTCTATCTCCTTTTCTTTTAATACTTCTACTTTCCCCATTTGATATTAATTGAATAAATGGCTAAGCTGCCATTCGATTTATCGTAAATTTATTAACAATCTTTGTAATTTACCCTTCTAAACAATATTAACCTTATGTCAATCCAACAAATTGCATTCTTTCTTGTCCTAGCAGTGGTTTCGTATGTTGCATTCAAAAGATATAGTAGGCTCAGAAGGAATATCTTATTGGGGAAGAAGGAAGTGGAATTTGAAAAGGATTCTAGTAAAAGGTGGTCAAATGTCCTTCTTGTTGCCTTTGGCCAGAAAAAGATGTTCAAGAACTTTATTCCAGCCATCCTTCACTTTTTTATCTATGCAGCATTTGTAATTACTCAAATTGAGTTGATAGAAATTATAGTGGATGGTTTGTTTGGAACGCATCGATTTTTCGCTCCTAGCCTTGGAGGCTTCTACACCTTTATCATAAGCTTCATTGAAATCCTCTCAGCGCTAGCTCTTGTTGCAACCGTAATATTTTTATGGAGAAGGAATATGCTGAAAATTCCTCGATTCAAAAAGCCAGAGATGAAAGGCTGGCCAACAAAAGATGCCAACCTAATTTTGATTGGAGAGCTTTTACTTCTTACCGGTATATGTTGTATGAATGGGGCGGATATGGTATTGCAAGATATGAATGCAGCTCATTTTCATCAGACTGGAAATTTTGCTATTACAGGATGGTTGGGTCCAGCGCTATTTGGAGGTATGAGCGAATCTGCTTTGATCGCTGTTGAAAGGTTTGGATGGTGGCTACACATACTAACTGTTTTTGGATTTATTATATACCTAACTTATTCTAAGCATCTACATATTTTACTTGCGTTTCCAAATGTCTTTTATGCAAGAATAAAGTCACGAGGGGAAATGACCAATATGCCTGAAATCATGAATGAGGTAAAATCGATGATGGGTCTTATTCCTGAAGCTGAAGTATCAGCAGATATGACCGAAGAGTTACCTTCCTTTGGTGCAAAAGATGTTTTCGATTTAGAATGGCGAACAGTATTAAATGCGTACACCTGCACAGAATGTGGAAGATGTACGGCAGAATGTCCGGCCAACCTTACAGGAAAAAAATTATCGCCGAGAAAGATTTTGATGGATATCAGAGATAGAGCAGAGGAGATTGGTGACAATATTGATAGTGGGAAAGTTGAAATGGTTGATGGTGTGTACGATGATGGAAAGAGCTTATTCGATTACATTACCAAAGAGGAAATATATGCATGTACAGCTTGTAACGCTTGTGTAGAAGCCTGTCCAGTAATGATAGATCCTTTGGCTCCAATTTTAGAACTAAGACGATCTGATATTTTAAATGAGTCGGCTGGTCCCAAAGAATGGCTGCCGATGTTTAATAGTATAGAGCAGGTTGGGGCCGTCTGGCAAATGCCTGATGCACGAGATAAATGGACTGAACAACTAGAAAAAAAAGACTAATTGATGGAAGAAACAATTAAGATAAAGAGAATGTCTGAACACTTGGAAGCAGGTACTGCTCCCGAAATTTTGTTCTGGGTAGGATGTGCTGGAAGTTATGATGCGCGTGCTCAAAAAGTTGCGGTTTCTATTTCCAAAATTCTTACTGCCCTGGATATCGAATTTGCTATTCTTGGAGATGAAGAATCTTGTACGGGAGACCCAGCAAGAAGAGCAGGGAATGAGTTTTTGTTTCAAATGCAAGCTTTACAAAACATAGAAGTTCTGAATGGCTATTCAATCAAAAAAATATTGACAATCTGTCCGCATTGCTTTAATACATTGAAGAATGAATATCCTGCCTTAGGCGGTAACTATGATGTTGTACATCACAGTCAATATCTGCAAGAGTTGATTGATCAAGGAAAACTGAAAGTTGAAGGGGGTGAGTTTAAAGGAAAAAAATTGACCTATCATGATAGTTGTTATCTAGGACGCGTCAACAAAGTGTACGAGGCTCCCAGAAAGGTGTTACAAGCTCTTGATGCGGATTTGGTAGAACTGAAAAGATGTAGAACCAAAGGTCTGTGTTGCGGAGCAGGAGGAGCTCAAATGTATAAAGAAGATGAGCCAGGAGATAAAAGAATAAATACGGAAAGAGTGGAGGAGATATTGGAATCGGGAGCAAAAGTAGTAGCTGCCAATTGTCCTTTTTGTTTGACGATGTTGGGAGATGGGATCAAAGCAGAGGAAAAGCAAGAGGAGATTATGGTCTACGATATTTCTGAATTAATTGTTCAATCTAATAATTGGTAATATGCTAAGGGATTTGATTGCTCTACCGAATGAATCTAAAGTTTGGGTCTATCAAGGAGATAGGGAATTTACTTACGATGAAATGGATGACATCCGTGAAGCTCTCTATGATTTTGTTGAAAACTGGGAAAGTCACGGAATGCCAGTTCAAGGATATGGCAATATTTTTCACAGACGTTTTTTGGTATTTGTAGCTGATGAGTCAGGTCATGGAGTAAGTGGCTGTTCGACAGATAAATCTGTCAATTTAGTCAAGTACCTGGGCCAAAGATTTAACGCTCAATTCTTCGATAGATGGATGTTTGCCTTCATGGATGAGCAAGAAGAAATATTTACCTTGAGTAAGGACGAATTTGCTCAGAAATACAGTTCCAATGAATTAAATGAAGACTCACTCATCTTTGACCCATTGGTTAAAACTAAAGCTGAATTTTTGGAAAGATGGATTATTCCTATCAAAGATAGCTGGCATAAGCAGTTCATTTAGGGAACTATTCTAAGGCGATTATGTTTATAAGATTAATATGCTAGGAAAACTAAAAAAGTATTTAGGAATCGAAGGTGTGAAAATTTCTATCACACTTGATGATCCTATATTAAAATCAGAAAAAGCAGTTTTTGGTCATGTCATTCTTCATAGCCTCAGTGATCAGATGGTTGATGCGATTGAACTCAAGTTTATCGAGAGATATCATCGAGGCAGAAATGAAAACAAACTTATAGATGAATATGAACTAGGCTCTTTAGTTTTAGCTGATCCAATTGCAATATCAAAAAACCAAGAAATCAAGGTTCCTTTTACCTTGAACTATAATCCTGTCCTTTCAGAAGTTGATGAGTTTGGAGAGGAAAATGTAATAAGTAAAGGAATTGCTTTTATAGCTAAATCACTTAAAGGAGTAAAGTCAGAATATCGAATTATTGCTAAGGCCAAAGTAAAAGGAACTAGCCTTGATCCGATTGCAAAAAAAATAGTTATCCTGGAATAACTCAGAGCTTATTGTTGAACCTTCTCTTGTTGTTTTTGCTCAATAATTTTTCTGATTTCTTCTTCACTTTTACCAAGGTGTTCCAATAAGAAATCGATATCATCTCTCAGTCCATGATTTGGAAACTTCTCGATAAATGTTTCGTAGACTTTTTTGGCCTCGTCATCATTTCCTAAATCATTTTCAAGGACAAAGCCTTTAAGAAAAAAAATAGTTGGAGTTCTTTCGTGGTTTGGATATTTCTCAATGACCCAATCATAGATGCTCATAAGTTTTGGAAAAGTTCTTATTGTTTTTGCAATTTCCGCTGCTTTGTAAAGATTTTCTGGAGCAGCAGGTGAGTTGGGATATCCAAGAGCATAAGCTTCGCATGCATCCACATACTTTAGGGCAGCGTTTCGGTTGATACCAAACTTATCAACTTCTCCTTTAGTAATTTCTTCTCCAATATTAATAATGTAATTGTTTAAGTCCGTTACTCCAGGATCAAGTTTGCTTTTCGCAATCTTAGCCTCCTCAGAATTGCCAAAATTGTCGATCAAGGCTTTGTATAAAATATTGGCTGTACCTGGTCTTTTGATAGCAGACATTTGATTTGCCAATTCAAGTATTCTTGAGCTTGTGGCTGCGTTTTGATAGTCTTCCTTAATAAGGCTAAAAAGGAAACCTCTTTGTTTGGATGCTATTTTGTTGTCTTTAGCTACTTGATAGGCTTTTTCCGATAGGCTAATCATTTGGCCCTTATCATCTACATTTTCACCAATCTTGTCTACAAGTTCATCAATGTACTTGGATGCAGTTGCGATATCTGGTTTTTCAGAGTAGGCCTTTTCTGCAAGACTTAGGGCATCTTGGGCAACAGAGTTTGCTTCAGAATTATTTTTGCAAGCAAAAAGTGACACACATAGGAATAAAATAAACAGTTGTTTCATTTCTTTATCAGATTAAAATTTGACTGCAAGTTAATTCTAACTAGGTTTAAAAAGAATACTTTTAGAGGAAATTAATCACTTTTGGTCTTCAACATTCTGAAGCTATTCTTGTTACCTCCCAATGAAGCACAATATATTTTGGTTCCGGAGAGATCTTAGATTGGAAGACAATGCTGGCTTGTACCATGCCTTGAGATCAAATCATCCTGTTCAATGCATCTTTATTTTCGATAAAAATATACTCTCTAAGTTGCCTGAAGACGATGCTAGAGTTAGTTACATTCATCAAGAATTAACTAGGCTATCAAAAGAGTTGAAGGAATATGGAGCAAGTCTTCAATGTTATTATGGAAATCCAAAAACTTGTTGGAAAGCAATTTGTGAAGATTTTGAAATAGAAGAGGTATTCACCAATCGAGATTATGAACCATATGCAAAGAAAAGAGATCAGGATATAGAAAAATATTTACTGAAGCAAAAAATCCATTTACGGAAGTATAAAGATCACATCATTTTTGAAAGTGATGAAGTGACAAAAGATGACGGATTGCCTTATACTGTTTTCACTCCTTACAAAAAGAAGTGGATGAAAAAAATGGAAAGTAGAATGATGGGCAAAGATTCATATTTCCTCAGTGCATATCCAAGTCTTAAGTATAGTTCAAATTTTCATAAACGTAAAAAATCAAAAATTATAAGCTTGGCCGAAATGGGTTTTAAGCAATCTGATTTGGAAATTCCAAGTAAGGAAGTTAAGCGTTCTTTGATCAAGAAATATACTGAACAAAGGAATTTTCCAGCCATCAATGGTACTTCAAAGTTGGGCATACATTTTAGGTTTGGAACAATTAGTATTCGGGAAAAAGCGCGGCATGCTTTGGCTCTCAATGAGACGTATTTGTCTGAACTTGTTTGGAGAGATTTTTATAGTCAAATTCTTGATAAATTTCCTCATGTAGTAGAAGGTCCTTTTAGAGAAAAATATAAAAATATTGAATGGCGCACAGATGAAAATGATTTTAAAGCTTGGCAAGAAGGCAAAACAGGCTATCCCATGGTTGATGCCGGAATGCGGGAATTAAATGCTACAGGCTTTATGCACAATAGGGTGCGGATGGTTGTAGCTAGCTTTTTAACAAAGCATCTCTTATTGCCATGGAGTTGGGGAGAGGCTTACTTTGCTGAGAAGTTATTAGACTTTGATTTGGCAAGTAACAACGGGGGCTGGCAATGGGCTTCAGGAACGGGAACAGATGCAGCTCCATACTTTCGAATTTTCAATCCTGCATCTCAACTTGCTAAATTTGATAAGAACTTAAAGTATATAAAAAAATGGGTTCCAGAATATGGCACTGAAGATTATGTCGAACCAATAGTAGATCACAAATTTGCTCGGGAGCGATGTCTTGCTACCTATAAGGAAGGTCTAGCTAAGGTCTGAGTAACTCTATTCTTTCATAGAGCCAGTTCTTGTTGATAATAGCTTTTGTGTTTTTCACCTCTTCTTTTATTTTATCCAGTTTTTCATTGGTAACTGGAAATATTTTAATCAATTTTTTGACCATTTTTACAAAGTTCAAAAAGTATTGTCGTCTAGCCTCATCCAGTGATTTTTCTCTTCTTATGAAAGCTGAATAGGACGTGAGTAAAGATTCTAATGGATCAAATTCTTCCAACTCATAGTAGGTTGCAATCAACATGGCTTTGGAATTAATATTATACCATACATCATCAAAATCCACTTGGTTAATATATTCTAAAACTTTGTCGTGGTCTTTTTTGTAAAAGTAGATTCTGGCAAGATTGAAATTTAATGCATTGTTTCTAAATTTGGCATTGATCAAACCAATCTTTTGATTAATGAACTCTAAGGCGTCATCAATATATCCGAACCTTAAAGAGACACCAACAATATTTCTAAATGTGGTAGGGGACAATTCTCCATCAATCAAACTGATGCCAGTTTCGATTCCAGTTTTATACATTTCTAAAGCCTCAGGAATAAATTCTTTGTCACCCTTATTGACCTTACCAATACAATAACTAATCATAGAATCATAAATATCTTGTTGCTCTTCAAAAGGGAAATCTTCAAGATGTTCCAACATGATTTCTTTTGCCTTGAAATAATGTTTGAGATTATTTTCCGCTTTGAAAGCTCTGAAGATATTATAGAAAATATTGACAGCAGGTACTTCCAAATAATTACTTCTTTCAATAAGCTTCGAAGTAAATTCAAACTGAGAAAAATCTATATCCGATTTATACATGACACTCCAAGTAAGAAGATCAGTTCCATGTCTCATTTTTTCAATTAGATAAAAAATATCCAACTTTTGACTTAAGATCTGAAGATCCTCTGAAGCTGTAATTGATTTCTTTTTTGTTTTTCTTTCAAAATGAGAAGTTAGGTTATATTGATTTTTTTCTATTCGAAACCTTTGAAGAAAATATTCAGACGATTGTTCTTTCCTTCGATCTGCTTCCTTAATTGAATTGGTTACAGTCTTTTTTTGTATTGGGCTGACCTTGTGTTTTTTAATGGCTTGAAGCAAAAGATTTTGCTTCAACAAATGAGAATCTCCCAATTCTTCCTGAATGAGAAAAGATTCTACCAGGGCCACCAAATCAGACATCATTTTCCTAAACTTGCTCTGATCAAAGCTTTTGTCTATAAAAATACTTTCCCAAGCAGCTATTTCAGTCATTTCCTTGTTACCCTTAAGAAGACCAAGAATGATTTCATTCAGTTTAATGAGTGATTCATTGGCATTGAAATAGGGCGAGCGAACAAACTTATCAAAGCGGTTAAGTTGCTTTGTGGTTAGGGTCGAAAGTGTAGTATAAAGCT
>CALHKJ010000493.1 GCA_938033975.1 uncultured Saprospiraceae bacterium
GTTTAATTACCCATTTGTACATATGACTGGTCATGGGAATGTTGTTTTTTCAGATACCGACGCGGAAAATTTAAGAACTTATTTAATTGCAGGTGGCTTCTTGCATATAGATGATAATTACGGGATGGATCCTTTCGTAAGACCGGCAATGAAAAAGGTCTTTCCAGAATTGGAATTTATTGAGCTTCCATTCAATCACCCCATCTATCACCAAACATTCAATTTTGAAAATGGGATTCCCAAAATTCATAAGCATGATGATAAGCCTGCAAAAGGTTATGGCTTAATCTGGGAAGGTAGATTGATTTGCTATTACAGCTATGAAACCGATCTAGGTGATGGCTGGGAAGATCAAGAAGTTCACAATGATAAACCAGCAGCGAGAGAGAAAGCCTTACAAATGGGCGCTAACATAGTAGAATACTGCTTTACCGAATTCTAGTTACTCTTTAAGCAGAGAGGTCAGGAGACCTTCTGCTATTTAAGTTTCAACAACAGCAGTCTGGAATCTAGTAGTCTGGATTTAAAAAGAAATCTCCGATCCCTTCTTAAAATAAGATTTGATATTGAGCCAAAAGGCTGCGATAAGATACACAAGTACCCATGAACCCATTGTTACAAAAGCGGTGTAGATAAAATACAATCTAATTTTACTGGATTGAAGTCCCCATCTTTCTCCTATGGCAGAGCAAACTCCAAAGGAATATTTTTCGATAAGGTTTCGTATGGAATAGATTAATTTCATAGGTAGTGGCATTGTCACTAGTCCTAATATATAAAGTTTTCGCAAACTCTTATGAACAATAATCAAAGAAGTCTAATTAGACTGGCATCTGAAAGTCTGGCGTCTGTCGGTCTAGTTAAGAGACATTTCAATGTAATCTTTCTCAATCATATCATTTTGAGAGGTACAAAGGAATACGCCAATGATGCTAAAGAGGAATAAGAATATTAGAATCCACCACTCTTTGTTTGAGAATATAATGTTCTCATACGAGGATAGTTGATCAGCTGACTTGGTATCAGTGTTCATATTTAATCGGTTTAGGAGTAATAACAACATATGATGGGAGTCATTATGTTGCCAATCTTGATACAAATCTAACATTTTTATTGATTTTATGCATAACTATCTATATAATAATTCTTTATACATTATATAAAGTTATAATATATATAATAATTTTAAATATGATTGGCTTTATCGTAATTTTAGGGATAGATGAACTCAAGCAAAGGAGATAGAAATTTATTAGGATGGGTTATCGGGATACTTATGGTGTTGACCACTCTCGTGGTCATGTTTCCGCCTAACATGAGTTTTCTTAAGAAAGGTGCAGAATATGCCGTTTTTATCATGCTTGGATTTCTGCTTTTAGGCATGTTGTTCATGGTTTTGGATAAGAAAAAACTTATGGCTGTCAGTCTCTGTTGCACAGCCATTTTATGTATTTTCTTAAAGAGTTCTTCTAACAATAATCTAATATTTCCAGCAAGGAATAATACAGCTAATGTCAGTATTGCTCATGTCAATTTGAGTTACATAGATCAAGGATATGAGGAGCTGCTTAGTTTAATTGATGAACTAAACCCTGAGATTATTTCCTTTCAGGAAGTGACACCAGATTGGGATTTTGTATTGAAATCAAATTTAAGTCAGAAGTACCCTTCAAAATATTCATTGGTGAGATTTGACACCTATGGGATGGCGATTTATTCGCAAAAGCGATTTACGAAGGTGGATACTTTTATGTATCAAAATATCCCCAATATCCGAACGGAGTATGATATGGGAGGTCAAGCCATGACCATATTAAGCAGTTATTTGCTACCACCACTTTCTCGTTCTGCTACTGTAAGCATGGAGAATCATTTAGAATTGATTTCTCAAAAGGTTTTGGAAACCAATACACCTTTGTTTGCTATTGGAGATTATAATTTAGTTCCTTGGTCAAATGAGGTACGCGAGTTTCGAGAATCTACAAACCTTGGCTTTTCTAGAAGAAATATTGCTGTTTCTAAATTTAGAATTCCGCATGATCATATCATGTACTCCAAACAACTTGAATGTATAGATTTTCAAGAATTGGAAGATAAAAAATTGAATCATATTGGAATCTATGGCACTTACCAATTCAAAGCGAATATGGGTGAGGTTGCAGGGAAATAGTTATAATTCGTCCACAGTGAGTTTCATTCATTCAATATTTTTGTAAGTTATTAGTCAATTTTATCTTTAAGAGCCTGCAATCACCCTTTTAGTGCATATCGGAATTATTTTTGAATCATTCATAATTACATTTTCCCACTCTTTTATTTTGTAAGCCCTTTCGCTGAGTATGTTTCATTCAGCACTATGACTATATCTAGTCTCTAAATTTTCTACCCTTAAGTTTTTTGAATTAATTCTTTTGACCCGCGAAATAGAATTACGCAATTACTAATTGATTTACTAATAAACATTAAAATGAAATTTAGAACAACAATTCAATCCCTCCCAATTCTTGCAGTTTTACTCATAGCATTGCTTATTGCATCATGTAGTAAGGATCCAATCACTGAACCAGGCACAGATCCGGGCACAGATCCAGGTACAGATCCTGTTGAAGAGGTAGTTGAAACTACTGTAGAAGAAGATAAGGAGAACATTCAGACGACATTAGATAATATGTTAGTTTGTGTTGATGATATGACCTCATCAAGAGCAATTGATGTATTGCTAAGAGATTTTTTCAAAATGTCTGATGGAGAAGTTTACAATGAAGAGTGGACTAGTGAGTTATCTGGAAATTTTGAAAATGTTTTTGACTTTGCACATATCGATGAGAGTGGCAGATTCAATATTGAGCATCACACAGGAAGGTACTATTACGATCATGCTGCTGGGCAGTGGGCTAAAACTGGTACAGTGAATAATTTGGTAATCGTACAGTTTCCAACTTCTCCAGAGAAAACAGAAAATGATGGAAACTTTGTTATCGATATCTACAAAGATCAATCAATAACGATTGATGGCGAGCAATTTTTTGCGCCTTCAGAAATGCATGCAGTATTAGCAGTTTCTGGAAATACATTATTTGAATTGAGTTTGGATAAGGTAGTTTATGATGAAAATTCAACTTTTGAGATTCCAGTTGAAATTGATGCAAGTCTATATATGGATCCAATGGACATTTCTTTGGATGTAACTAGACTTTCAAGTACTGAGTTCAATGGAATGCTTGCATTCAATGATGGAAGCTCTTGCAGAATGTCACTAGAAGCAGATGTGAAATTGGCAGATGATGATTTTGAAAACTTGACTGATGAGTCGGTTGAGCAAGTACATGCAAAACTAAGAGTGGGTGATTTGACAATTCAATCATTGGCTGGACTTGCAGAGTTACTTGGAGAAGAGGATCCAGATGAGTCTATGATAAACAGCTTACTTGACCTTGACGTATTGTTTGATGATTTAAAAATTGCTGATCTAGAATACGATGACGCTGAAGAAAACTTTGTAATTCATTATAAAGATTCTAGTACTGATAGTGCAGCATCTTACATTGATTCTTTCTTAGAAGAAATGGAAGCAATGATCGTTGAATTTACTGGAGAATGGTAAAAAAACAAATAGCAACTATAGCACTCATACTTAGTATGAGTGCTATTCTTTTTTCGCAAGAAGATTATACGAAGCATCAGATCAGTGTCAATGCTTCCAAATTTATCGTGCTATTTAATGAACAAGTCAATAATCTTGATCTGAGCTACCGACATTCATTTGCTGACAATCAAAGACTGCGATTAGCGTCAAGTGTAGATATCAGTACTGAAGAAGGAGATATCTCAGATTATGAAATTCGACTAGGTTATGACTTTGATATAAAAAATTCTAAAAGATGGAGTTTTTATGCAGGTACTGATATTACTTATGGTCAAAGTATTTCTGCAAGCTCTGGAAGATCAACAACAAAATTTGGTCCTTACCTACTTTTCGGTGCCTTATTCAAAATAGGTAATCACTTTTCCTTATCCACCGAACCTAGTTTAGCAGTATTTAGAAAAACACGCTTAGACAATGATTCATTTGATCTTGATGCCAACTCTAGTTGGACAGAAGTGAAGCTTCTAAATATAGGGCAGATCAAGGTAGGGTTTCATTTTTAGCAAGGAGTTAAAACTCCTTGGATTGAGTTATAATTTTTTAAATCTGAAGTCTGACATCTGAAGTCTGACGTCTTAAAGAATCATTCCTATATGAGGAATCCCATCCTCTAGATATTCTTCGCCAGTGTGTACAAAGCCTAGATCGCTATAGAATTTTTTCAAATGGGATTGTGCTGAGATTTTAATCTTTTCATCTGGATATAGCCTTTGGCATTGCTTAATTGATTCTAGCATTAGTCGATTGCCTTCTCCACTGCCTCTAAAATTTTTATGGACTACAACTCGTCCAATTGATATGTAGTTTTCGTAGGAAATTCCTTTTGGTACTATGCGAGTATATGCTTGAATTTTATTGTTGTGGTCCATTCCAAGGACATGAAGTGATAATTGATCTTTGCCATCAGCATCTAAGTAAGGACAATCTTGTTCTACAATAAAAATATCCTGCCTGAGAGCTAAGAAGTCATAGAGCTCATCAAGACTTAGTTCAGAATACGTCTTTGTTGTGTAGTTGAGCAATGGAATTATCGTTTGCACACAATTTCTGAAATGATTCCTACTTGGCAGGCACTTGCCAGATCTTCTCTTGTTTTCAATTCAACAACTACATTAATATCTTCTCCAAAACTATCATAAAAGTCTGATAAATTGATAACCTCATAACTTTGATCTCCTTGTAAAAGTACCCACCCACAAGCAGCTAATCCGCTGAAATCTTTCATTTGATAAGATTCTGCATTGGGGCAGTTATCAATTGGAGTGTCCGTATCTGGATTGTCACAATGTAAAAAACTGAATGAAAGGACAATTGCGAAATAAATTAATTTGCTCATGACATAAATTTAGTCTAAAAAATCAGCAAGAACACAGCTAAGTTTACCTTGTATAGTATCACCATCTGGATGAAATAACTCATAGGAAATAAGGTAGATACCAATAGAAGCCCTTTGGCTATCATTTTTGGTGCCATCCCAAGTTAGGATTCCACTGGTAGCAAGTAAGTTATTGTTATAAATTTCTTTGACCAGCATGCCTCTATCATTGTATACACGTAGGGTAGCTAAATAGCCTGGTTTGTCCAAGGAGTAGTTGATCAATAATCGATCGTTATCTCCATCTTGGTTTGGAGAGAATACTTTTTCTTGAAGACCAAATTCAGTATCTGAATTTAAGCTTTCGATAAATTGTGAATTGGCATATCCTGGAGTTCCTGATCCTGCATTTTCTGCAGCTGATTGCCAGCTCGATTGATCATTTGTTTCTAGGTCTGGGCTTATCTTTTCTAGACTGACTCCCTCTTCGTCTGTGAGAAGAATGTAATGCCAATCTTCATCATAATCCAAGGAGTCACTAGAAATCCTGACACCCGTAATTTGTCTGCTAAAGATGCTTACGTTTCCACTGTCATCATTGAAGCTAGGAATATCATTTTCTAAGACTCTTTCGGGGTATATGACATTATAGTTTTGTGCAAGCCAATCTGAATCCGGAGTGAATGCTAAATATTCACCAGGGCCAAAAACTCCTTCGTGTTCAATTTCGTCAAATTCATTTTTCTGAGTATTGGCTAAAATCAGACTGCTGATATTAATTAGTTTTTGCGAAGCATTATAAATCTCTACATAGTCAAATCCTCCACTTGTTGGGTTGAATAAAATCTCATTTATTACCAAATCTCCTGGTAAGGCAGGCTCAACCAATTGAAGGGTAGTTGTAATCGGGATCATACTGTTTCCTGCTAAGTCTTTGATGCTTTCAATCGTAAGAGTATAGTCAGTGCCACTTTGTAAAGGATTACCATTATAATTTAAGGTAGCTACACTTGTATTATCCGGGTTCACATTTACGGAAGTGGGAGAACCCAAGCTTGGAGAAACAGAATAGTTATTGACATTCTGTAAGTCCTCAAGACTCATAGGTTCATTAAAAACCAAATCTATTTGTGTCGCAGAAACCAAGTCAACTGAAACCAACTCCGGTGCAATAACATCTGGAAGTAAAGGCTCAACCAAAACATCGTCAAAGAAAAATTTATCTGTACGTGTGCTTGAGTATTGCATGTAATATCCAAAAAGTACCGAATTGGATAACCAAGGAATATCCAGGTTTATTTCCCATTCTAATTGCGGACCGGATTGATTGTAATCGACAAAAAGACTCCAGAAATTATCAACAGTTTTTTCAAGGGTATATCGAAATTCAGCTGGTTCCAAACCAACTGCACCCATCGTGGCTGTGGCATGAGTTGTTTCAAGCCCCCCATTACTTTCTATAAGCTTAATTGCATCATTTGAGCCTGACTCTCCAATCTCAAAATATAAACTATTGCCTAAGCCAATATTGATATCATCAGAAGCAAGATATATTCTTAAGAGGTTAGATCCTGAGGGAGCAAAGTCCATTAAGCAATATGAACTCCATCTGATACTATCTGCTAATTCGACTGGTGTAAAAATAAAACTTTCGCCTGCTTCTGGAGCCATCAACTGAAGCATCTGATCATCATTTACGATAAAATGGGATGCTGGGTCATTCCAAGCTGGGTTTTCATTAAAATTTCCATCCGAGAAATTGTCACTTAATTGGCAATGTGTAGTGATTGCCATAGTAAATACAAAGCTCAGGGTAGTTAAACATCTCATGTTGTTAAAAGTAGTATAATCCTTGTTATTAGAATATATTTGCAAATAAATTAATTGAATCAATTTTTTTAAATGTTAAAAGGGTAAAAATATGAAATTAGCGGTTGTAGGTGTAACAGGCTTAGTAGGTACTGAAATCTTGGAAGTGCTGAATGAATACAATTTTGAATTTGAAAGCTTCATTCCTGTTGCTTCAGAAAGATCGGTTGGCAAAAAAATCACCTTTAGGGGAGAAGAACATACAATCGTTAGTATGGATCAGGCTATCGAAATGAAGCCAGATATTGCTGTGTTTTCTGCGGGTGGATCGACCTCAAAAGAGCACGCACCAAGATTTGCAGAGGTAGGAACTTTTGTAATTGATAATTCTTCAGCATGGAGAATGGATCCTACCAAGAAGTTAATTGTTCCAGAAATCAATGCTAGAGAACTTACCGCTGATGATAAAATCATTGCGAATCCAAATTGTAGTACAATTCAAATGGTGGTAGCATTGGCTCCACTTCACAAAGAATATGGAATCAAGAGATTGGTGATTTCTACTTATCAATCGTTTACAGGGACAGGTGTTAAAGCTGTTAAACAATACGAGACTGAAAAGGACGGAGGCAGTCTAAATGGAGAGAGTGCATATCCGCATGCCATTTTTGCCAATTGCTTGCCGCACTGTGATATCTTTTTAGACAATGGTTATACCAAAGAAGAAATGAAGTTGGTTCATGAGACTAGAAAAATTCTAGGAGATCAAGAAATTGCAATAACTGCAACTGCAGTGAGAGTTCCAGTTTTTGGAGGACACTCTGAATCAATAAATGCAGAATTTAGAAACGATTTTGAAATAGAACAGGTTATACAGAAGTTGAACGACATGGATGGATTGATTGTTCAAGACGACATTAGTAAAAATATTTATCCTATGCCATTGAGTGCTCACAAAAAAAATGAAGTATTTGTGGGTCGAATTAGAAAGGATGAATCAAATGACAAGGCAATAAATATGTGGGTAGTGGCTGATAACTTGCGTAAAGGAGCAGCAACCAACGCTATTCAAATTGCACAATATGTAAAAGAAAATTTTTTAG
>CALHKJ010000494.1 GCA_938033975.1 uncultured Saprospiraceae bacterium
ATTCATTTCAGGATAATCTTTTGGCTCCACCAGTTTACACACGTCCTGCAGAATATAATGGATGGGAGGTTCCCGATGTATTGTTGTCTGGTCATGACGCCAAGATAGAGGAGTGGAGAACCCAACAATCCCTAGATCGCACAAAACAACTTCGTCCCGACCTTTTGGACGGAGAGTAGGATAAAATCTAATGTATCCCACAAAATCCTATGATCCAATGTATCCCATGTATCCTATAATATCCTATAGATCCTAAATATTATTGCTTAACCCCACTCAACGGACATGTATCATTGGTCAAAGGAAATTGACTCTCAGATGCAATTGCTTCAATATTTAATTCACCTTCTAAATTATTATCGGTCAAGGTTGCTCCACCTGTAATGATAAGATCTGCAGGTAAATCAACCGTGCCGTCTCCATTTGCATCAAATGGAAATTGAGGAATCATTGTATTTATGATAATTTCATTTCCTGTTGCAAAGCCTTTAATAGAAAGCCCCAAATTTGTTAAAAGTACAGACACCTGATGAACATGATCAAGACCTTCTGAAATGATAATCTGAAATTCTGGGTTAGTCACTACTGCAGCCAAATCACCTTGACAATTTATTTCACCAAGATATGTTCCTAAGAATTTATCTCTTGGGTATACACATGTTCCACTATCTTCAACCGCAAGTGCATCAAAGTTTTCTGCTTCCTCATCCATACATCCTCTGATTGGATCTTCTCCACAAGATGAGATGGTCATTGCTAAAGCTATCATTGCAAATAGGCTAAGAATGTTTACTTTCATTGCTTTCATATCTGTTTGTTTAAATTATTATTGTTATTCTGGATAGGATGATTAGACAGTACAAAATTAGTACTATTTACCCTTATTCTCTAATTTATCAACGTAGTCTACTGAACCTAAGCGCATTTTAACAGGCAATTGAGTGTGTTTAGCAATTTTATTTTCCAAAATGCAGAATGCGCCTAAGGTTGGATGATAGCTATGCTCTGGTTGTAGGTATGTAAGTAATGAAAATTCTTGATCAATTATTAAAAATTTCTGAGGCTTCAATAATTCTTCAAAGTTTGTATTTACTTTTTGATCTAAACTAAATTGACCTAAAGCGGAATGGGTTAATATAAAAGAACCAAATAAGAAAATTGATATCTGAATTGTTTTATACACTGATTTCTTTCTTTTCATATTTATGTAAATGGCAGGGAACACTCAAATTGACAATGGTGTGTGATTCTGTTTCTTCATGACCAAAGGCTTCAAATGCTCCTTCAGTACCGGTAAACAACCAAAATTCTTTGCATGTAAGCTTAGACATGTATTTTCCCATCTGTTCGAAAAAGCCTACAATGTCTTTAACCCCTTTTGAAGCATTAAACGGGGGACTTACTATAATGGTTGCATCCTCTTGCTTGAATTTTGTCTTGAAAAAGTCTTTAACCGCAAACTTTATATTTTCAGTGTTTGGAAGTCTTTGAATATTCTTCTTTGCAAATTCTATTTCCTCTTCATTAATATCTGTTCCTAAAATCTGTGCAGTAGGTTCAATTATTTTTTCATTGGATTCTTCCTTTACTTTTTTCCATAGCTTTTTGTCAAATTCATACCAATCTTGAAAGCCATATCTGATTCTGCAATAACCAGAAGGAATATTGCACATCATCATGTGTGCCTCAATAACAATCGTACCAGAACCTGTCATCGGATCAATCAAATCAGACTTCTTATCCCAGCCTGACAATTCAACAATTCCTGCCGCCAAAACTTCATTCATTGGAGAGGCACTTATGGCCTTGCGATATCCTCTTTTACTCAACAAAATCCCTGAACTATCTAAACCTAGATTGATAAATTCGCCATCTAGATTAATGTCAATACGGATGTCTGGATATTCATGATCCAACTTAGGTTTTGAACCATAAAACTTTTGAAAATTATCACTGATCGCATCTATAACTTTACCTTCTACCTTTTTAAAATCATCAAAGAGTTCCGATTCACCACTTATCTTTACGGAATAGGTCTTTTCTACATTTAAATATCGGTCCCACCTTATCTTGATCATAAAGGCATACAATTGGGTAAAACTTGTTGCTCGATTGGAAGCAATAGGTACAATGATACTTGAGGCAAATCTTGAATTATAATTGGTGCGATAAAGACCCTCAAGATCAGTTTCGTATATAACCGTACCGTTTCCGATATCAACATCCTCAATACCTAGCTCTCGGATTTCCTTAGCCAGTATGTTTTCCATTCCTACAAAAGTCCTAGCAACACATCTCATTGATTAATTTTAAGTTTGAATAGCACCTACGTTAAAACGCTCAATGGGAGCGTGACTGGCAGCTTCTAGTGATTGTGAAATAATACGTCTCGTATCTCTTGGATCTATAATGGCATCCAACCACAAACGGGCTGCTGCGTAATATGGCGAAGTCTGTCTATCGTATTTAGCTTTTGTTTCTTCAAAAACTCTTTTTTCCTCAGCCTCATCTACTTCTTCTGTCCTTGATCTACTAGCCATCTTTATTTGAGTCAAAACTTTTGCAGCCTGTGTTCCTCCCATCACTGCAATTTTTGCGGTTGGCCAACCGACTATTACTCTCGGGTCATAGGCCTTTCCACACATTGCATAATTTCCAGCTCCGTAAGAATTACCAACCACAACAGAAATCTTTGGGACAGTTGAGTTAGAAACGGCATTGACCATCTTCGCTCCATCTTTGATAATTCCACCATGCTCAGACTTAGAACCTACCATAAATCCTGTCACATCATGAAAGAAAATTAAAGGGATTTTCTTTTGATTACACACCATAATGAAGCGAGCTGCTTTGTCAGCACAATCAGAATAGATCACTCCTCCAATCTGCATTTCACCTTTTTTGTTTTTAACAACCTCTCTGTTGTTAGCAACAATCCCTACAGACCAACCATCAATTCTGGCATATGCAGTGATCATGGTTTTACCATATTCTTCTTTGTATTC
>CALHKJ010000495.1 GCA_938033975.1 uncultured Saprospiraceae bacterium
GAATGAAAGTGCTACTCATGGAATGTGGGGAATTTACATCGCAAAAACTAGAGATGAAATTGAGACGGAAGACTCCATGGGAAATGCACTTTTACAAAATAAATTTTTTCACCCATACCTCAATTACAACGCTCGCATAGATCCTTCAATGACAGGTGTATTTACATTGAAATATGATCCTTCAATACCCTACTCTAATCATTCAAGATATCTTAAAAATATCAGTCTCTTAGGCAGTAACAATTTAAATGTAGTTGTAAACGAATTGGACAACTCGATTACTGGTAACGAAGGCACCAACTCTGTGATTTTTACTGGTAGTTCTACTGACTATACAATCAATACCTCAGATGGAGTCACCACAATTACTGATAATATTGAAAACAGAGATGGCATCAATACTGTAAGTAAAATTGAAGCACTAGAATTTACAGATCAAACAATAACTCTTTAGAGTTTAAAAATAAATTAAACAAATAATTGAGCACTAATAAAAATCAAATTATCTTCAAATCATTAGATTTTAAAATTAATTAGGACAAAAATCAATTAAACATGGATAAGAAAAAAATCAAGAAAGAATACAAGACAGAAGAAATTACTATTGTTTGGGAAGCTTCTAAATGCATACATTCAGGTAATTGTGTTAGAGGCCAACCTAAAGTTTTTAACCATAAAGCTCGTCCATGGATTGAAGTAGACAAGGCTACAAAAGATGAATTGATCGATCAAATTGATAAATGTCCATCAGGTGCAATAAGTTATATTATCAACGAAAGCTAATTCGACTTGATCGCAATGAAGTCTAACTAGCTCAAAATTTGAATGAGAGCAAGTTATTAAAATGAAATCAGCTTAGTTCTTGACTTTGAATTTGGGAACAAAGTGATTCAAATAAAAAATCATACCTACATAAGTTATGATCAGTGTTGGCACGCTTGTATTAAAACCCAAATCAAGTTCAGGAATACCTAGCAGCTCCCTGAAAGATGTAGTTGCTATTGACAGCATGAAAACAATCCCAAAAACAAACAGACCAATAATAGATGCTTTATTCTTAAAGCTACGCTGAATTCCATTTTTACTTTCTTGACTGAAGAAATACCAAAGAATTCCAACCGTAGCTATTGCTTCTATTCCAATTGCTTGGTACACATTTGTCGCATAATTCCCTAATCCCACATTTGCGGTGTCTACCCCAAAAATATGATGGGGATGTCCTGAAAAGAAATCTAAGACAAAATGTCCAAGTACCAAAGCTGATCCTATCAATCCAATTTTATTTTCTTTAAAAATCATTTTACCAAGTAAGAAAATGATAATGAGCCATGCGATGAGTGGAATTAAATCGTGGCTATAAAGCATATTCACAACCATATTATTTACCGTTGTGTCAAAAACATCATTGGGTGTTGTTCTTTCTAAGCCTAAATAATGAAATGTAAACCATAATAAATCTTGTAGCTGTGAGGCAATTAAGAAGTATAATAATGTTCCCTTTGGATATTTTTGATATGCAACTAATGCCGTTGCGTAATGTCCTGCTAGCATAATTTTTTAACTTTACTTTATCAAGTAAACATACATATTACTTTACAATTTAAAGTAATAAATTTATAGAAATGGAAAAAAAGTTTCGATCGTCATGCTTAATAGCTTCAGCTCTTGATCTTATTGGAGATAAATGGTCACTACTAATTGTAAGAGATATGTTGTTGCACCACAAGAAAACCTTCAAGGAATTTGCTTCTTCTGATGAAAAGGTGGCAACCAATTTACTATCATCAAGACTAAAATTATTGGAATCATTACAGGTAATTAGCAAAAGAAAACTGAATAACAACAAAAAAGAGAATATCTACTTACTGACTGAGAAAGGAATTGATTTAGCTCCACTCATCATGGAGTTAGTCTTATGGAGTGACAAATACATTAGAGAATACAATGAGAAAATGAATCAAAATAAAGCTAGAGCAAATAACAAAGCCTCAATAATCCAAGACACGCAAAAGAGATATAAAGAGTTTAGTAGACAAATAGTAAATTAGAAAAACTACTGAACAGGACAAAGAAAAAATATTGATTAAATATAGTTTATCACTACTTTCAAACTAACCTAATTTCTATCCTTTAAATTAGTTCTTTGCAAAAATATTTTGGCCAATTTATATGAGAAGCATCTTAGAAAATATAAAATAAATGGCTTACAAAGAAGAACCATATTTATATGGATAACAAAAACTAAGAAGATAGACCAAATACCGCAAGATTGGAACACTTTATCTAAATGACAAGCAATAGTTTTGCATTAAACATTCAAAATTATGCGATTTAAAAAAACAAGTGAGCCAATTTCAACTGCCTTCCCATTCCAATCAAAATATGTAAACATTTTGAATTCCGAACTTCACTATATAGATGAAGGGGAAGGCACTACTTTTCTATTTCTTCACGGTAATCCAACATCCTCGTACTTGTGGAGAAATATAATTCCCCATGTATCAAAATACAATAGAGCTATTGCCGTTGATCTAATTGGGATGGGCAAATCTGGAAAACCTGACATATCTTACAACATGGTAGATCAGTGCAACTATATTGAAAACTTCATAAAGAAACTAGAGCTAAAAAACATAGTACTTGTCTTACATGATTGGGGGAGTTTCATTGGTCTAAAATATGCCATGGAAAACGAAGACAATATCAAGGGAATTGTTTTGATGGAAGGAATCTTACGCCCTTGGGAAAGTTGGGAAACTATTCCAGTTGTTACAAGGCGTATGTTTAAGAAATTTTTTGATCCTATTCAGGGTCCTGAACTGATTTATGATCAAAATTTCTTTATTGAGAAGGCTCTCCCCTATTTGACGAAAAGGAAATTATCAAAAGCTGAAATGGACAACTATAGAAAACCATTTTTAGAAAAATTATCTAGAAAACCAATGCTTAGTTTTCCCAGAGAACTACCCATTGCAAAGAAAAATCCTCAAAATGCTGACATCATTAATAGTTATAATAAATGGCTATCTAATACTACAATACCTTTTCATATCTTATGGGCAAAACCAGGATCACTTTTTAGAAAAGAATATATCCCTTTGATGCGAAAGGAATTTCCAAATATGACGGATGAATGCATTGGCAAAAGCAAGCACTATATACAAGAAGATTTACCACACGAAATCGGCAATGCAATTATAGAATGGTTTTCAAAATATAACAATAATTGATATCTCTTATTCAATTAAGACTTTATTGAAGAGCAACAAAAATTAAATGAACAATTACCAAAGAAGTTTTGACAAAGTCCTAACGTATATAGACAATAAGCTTGATGAAAAACAGGATTTAGATACGCTTGCTGCAATTGCTAATTTATCGAAATTTCATTTTCATAAAATCATGAAAGCCTATTTAAATGAGACCCTAGGAAATTATATCAATCGTCTTAGACTAGAATCAGCAATCAAGCTATTAAGATATTCTAACCAACCTATTTATCAGATTGCATATCAAGTCGGATTTGAGACTGTTTCAGCTTTCAACAAGTCATTTAAAAAACGTTTTGGGGTGAGCCCTACTTCTATTAGAAAACAAAAAATTCAAGCATCACCAGAAGTTAAAAAAATTAAAATGAGTGAATTTCAATTGGTTAAAACTATTAAAAACATCAATGACATTGAAGTAGTATTTCAACAATCAAGAGGGACAATCGGAGATGAGGAAACAAAAAGAAATTGGGAAACACTATTTAGCAATGCCCAGGCACAACAGATCCTAAGTCCTGAATCAAAATTCTATGGCATTAGTTGGGATGACCCTGAAATTACACCCTTTGAAAAAATTAGGTATGATGCATGTATTTCCATAAAAGACTCTCAAGCATTAAACGATAAGTTTTCTAAAAAGAAAATTGTTGGAGGAAAGTATTTATGTTTTCTATACAAAGGTGAATATCAAAATTTAGGTTTTGTCTATAATCAAATATTTCGAGAATGGGTGATTAAGGAAGATTACAATTTACGGGATGTACCAATTTTCGAGCAATACATCAACAATAAAGAAGTTACTCCAGCAGAAGATTTACTAACAGAAATTTTTATCCCAATTAAATAACATGAAGTTCGAAAAAGATTTACAATCTGAGTATAAAAATTTATTCCTTGATGCAAGAGATTTACTTCTAAGTTATGAAGGATTTATTGAAATCAAAAAAGAAAGAATAACAACATACTCAAATGACAAAGGAGGAATTTGTCATTTGAGGACCATGCCGTATGGAATTGATTTTGGGTTCTTAAAAGGAGCAAAAATGGAAGATAGATATTCGATACTAACAGGTAAAGGAAAAGCTATTAGAGTTTTGCAACAAAAAAACCAATTGAACAAAGAGATAATTATCTACTTTATAAATCAGGCAATTCGTATAAACCAAAACAAAAAATGACTACGAAGCAAATTCTTGAATTATTGAGGAAGGCTGCAGATCCAGAAAAAATTAAAATCAAAGAACGCAAATTTGGCGTAAGCTCAAATAATGCTTTAGGAATATACCATAGAGATTTAAAAGAACTAGCAAAAATTATCCCTAAGGATGACAAAATAGCTATCGAGCTCTTTGATTCAAATATTTATGAAGCAAGACTACTTTGTAGCAAGATATTTAAGCCTGAAAATCTAACAGTTGAATTGATGGACAGTTGGACCAGTACTTTTGAGAATTGGGAAATTTGTGATTCATTTTGTATGGGCTTATTTGCGAAAAGCAATTATGCCATTCCAAAAGCAATTGAATGGTCGAATAGAAAAAGTGAATTTGAAAAGCGAGCTGGATTTACTACAATCGCTGCCTATTGTATGGCAGATAAAAAATCACCTAATGAAATATTTGAACAATTCTTTCCTTTAATCTTAAGGGAGTGCAGAGATCAAAGATTGTACGTCAAAAAAGCAGTAAACTGGGCTTTAAGGAATATTGGGAAAAGAAATATAGATCTTAAAATAAAGGCAATTTCTGTTGCTGAAGAAATTCTAAAGCTTAATGACAAAACTGCCACATGGATTGCAAAGAATGCTTTAAAAGAATTGACTAGTAAAAAGATAAGGATTTCAGAATATCCAAGAGAAATCTATAGGCCAAAAAACTCTCAGTAATGTTTTAATTTTAAACTGAATTATAAGGCTAAGTATTATTGCTTCTTCAAATTAAAACCAGCAGGAATTTCAAAACTAAAAGTACTACCCTTTCCTAATTCTGATTCTACAGATAATTTTCCACCTAAATCTTCAACTATCATTTTACAAGTATCCAAGCCAATACCAAGGCCTTCTACTTCTTTCTCTGAAACTCTTTTAAATGGCTCAAAGATAGTTTCGAGTTTCTCAGCGGAAATCCCAACACCATTATCAATTATTGAACACTTTATAGAATTCTCCAATAATTCAAATTCTACTTCGATAAAGGCATCCTTATTTGGATCATTATATTTGAGACTATTAGATATTAGGTTTTGAAAAAGTTGTTTAAGCAAACTTTCATAGCCAAATAATTGAACATCTACTTGAGGCTTAATTAGTTTAACATTGTATTGTTTAAATTCTTGAAAGAGTAAGACTTCAATGCTTTCAATCAATTGAGAAACAGAAATAGTAGTTGGGCTAACATTGGTTTTAAATTCTGCAATACTCAATAAATTATCAATCATTCGATTAAGTTGGGTAACTGATGAATTTATATAATTGAAATAGCTATCATCAGAGGTTCCTTTTACCTCGCTGTTGTTTCTTTCTATTAGTTGAGAAAATGCATTGATTGATCTTAAAGGAGCTTTAATATCATGCGCAATTCTGTGAGCAAAGCTACTCAAGTTTTGATTGGACATACTTAACTTTTCTTGTTGAAGTTCAAGTTCTTTTTTAGTTCTAATAATCTCAGATTGCAAATGCGCCAATTCGCTACTCAAGCAATGAAAATCTGAACACTCAGCTGGTTCAAAGTTTTTATTAATATCCTTAATAAGTTTTATTAATCGTCTCCTTGTTTCAAATTTTTCAACTATGGTATTTGAAACTATTTGCAAAATTCTAAGTTGTTTATTATTTAAACTTCTCTCCTTTGTGTCCATGATGCACAAAGATCCAAAAGCGATATTTTCACTGTTCATCAGTGGGAAACCTGCATAGTAAGTATTCTTGCCTTTCGCGACTTCCAAATTACAAGTTTTGCTATCACAGCTAATATCGTCTATGATAGTGAGTTTTTTATTTTGAACAGTAAACTTGCAGATTGAATCCTTTTTTAAAAGAGGAAAATCAATCATCCCTTCTGAGGAGATTATATATTGACGCTCCGAATCCAACAAAGATATATAGCAAATGGGTGAGCCAGAAATTTCCATAGCCAGCTCTATAGATTCTTTTAGATAATCATTGTTATTATGTAGCTCTTCAACAATACCATAACTTGAAATCACCTTGTCAAGTTGGTTATCAGATAGATAAAATAAACATTGTAGCATAGACTTATTCCTTTGATAGTAGTATCACAATCATTATGCCCTATGGTGGTAAGCGATATACCTAATTTTGTAAGCTAATTGTCTATTTGCTATCCTTTTACAAGATTTCACAAGGAAGTCCCGGTCTGTCTCGAACAATTTCAGCTTCAGAACCTATTTCCAATTGAAATCTAGAATGAATAA
>CALHKJ010000496.1 GCA_938033975.1 uncultured Saprospiraceae bacterium
AACAAGGTCAAATTAAAGTTCGAAAACATAGGACATTCTGAAAGAGATCATGAAAGTCCAGATTTTTTACTTGAAGAAAAAGAACTTAAAAATCAGTTAGAAGAGGCAATTGCCGCACTTCCAGAAAAGCAAAGAGAAGTATTTTTGTTGAGCAGAATAGACAAAAAAACCTATAAAGAGATTGCTGAATTGCTCGGAATCAGTAGACAAGCCGTAGAAAAAAGAATCTATAATGCCCTCGATACTCTAAGACAAATATCTAGTTTGATTAAATAGGTAGGTGTTTGGAGGACTGTGTTGTCTTTATATTGAATATAGTTGTCCTAACAATAAAATTAAGTGAAATACAAAGGTCATGACAAATGATGAACTTCTGCACAAATGGGTTGAAAAAACTATAAGTGCACAAGAATTAGAAATATTTAAAGCTAGACCGGAATATGATTCCCTTGTCAAGCTATATGAGCAAACTGAAAGTCTTACAACTCCTAAGATTGACGGCAATTCTATGCTTGAAAATATATTTGAAACAGCCCAAAAACCAAAGGAAGCAACCATCGAAAGAAAGATCAAAAGAAGATCGTTACTACCAATAATTGGAATTGCTGCTAGTTTACTATTGCTTGCAGGGTTCTTTCTATTAAGCGATACTAGCACTAGCTTACAAAACAATAATCAGGGCCAGATGGCCGAAAGCCTTCCCGATGGCTCAAATGTCACTCTCTACGCAAACAGTAATATTGAATTCACTGCTTCTAAATGGGATGAAGAAAGAGCAATCAATTTAGATGGAAAGGCATTTTTTGATGTGGTAAAAGGAGAACGATTTACCGTGAAGTCTCAAAAGGGAATTGTTGAGGTACTAGGAACACAATTTTTAGTAGACAACCAAGATGAGAGCTATGAGGTCAGTTGCACGGAAGGCAAAGTAAAAGTAAACTCACTACTATCTAGTGCAAAGGCAATTCTTGCAGAAGGGGATTCGTTTATTGTTTTCGATAATGGCAGTTCGATCTTACGTCAGCAAGAACAAACAAAGGTGAAGAACATAAGCTTAGAAAATGTTCTTTCTGAAGTAAAGTCTGTTTTTGATGTGAATATTGAAAATTCAAATATTGATCTTAGTCAAAAGCTAACAACTGGATTTCAAAATGATAATCTTGAAAATGCCATTAAAACAATTTGTATGGCTTTGCAACTGGAATACGAAATTGAAGGAAAGTCAATCACCTTAAAAAATAGATAATCTGAAGATCTATATTTCAATATTATTTTGCCTATTCTCACTTTCAATTTGTGCACAATCCAGCTTCCATCTCAACATGGAGCAGGTGACACTTTCTGAGTTGTTTGATTACCTGGAAGAAGAATATGAACTATTGCTTTCTTATAAAAACTTTGATGCTGCTCAAGAAGAAAAAACAATAGATCTCAATCTTACAGCAAATAGCCAAGAGCAATTGTTTGACAAACTATTTGAACAATTAGATTTAGATTATCAGACTGTTGGAAATAATCAAATTGCCATTACAAATAGGCAAAACAAGAAGGACAGTGATTTTAAATGTGGCTGTATTTTAGATGATCTTTCAGGAGAGAAATTAGCATTCGCAAATGTCTTTTCTGCGGACACAACTATTGCAGTTAATTCAAATGAGCATGGGGTTTTCAAAATTCCTTCAAACGCAGACGAAGATCTTCAACTCAAAGTAAGTTATATCGGTTTTGAGAATATTTTTATCAAGGTAAAAGATCTTAAAGATTGCGATGACGATTCACAAGATTACACCATTAGACTAAAGAGCGCAGCTTTTGAGGTACCCTATTTAGTCATCAAAGATTATATTACAGATGGTATTGACTTAGGTGGCAATGGACAGTCTACAAATCTAAAACCAAGATACCTTTCTACTCTACCTGGTCAAACCAATCCTGACATTTTGCGCTCTGCTCAATTCCTTCCAGGCATTGCTTCCATCAATGCAAAAGCATCCGAAATTTATGTGAGAGGAGGAACTCCTGATCAAAATCTAATCTTATGGGAAGACATTCCTATATATCATTCAGCTCACTATTTTGGAATGGTATCAGCGGTGGACCCATTCATTATTTCTAAGACAAATATTTTTAGAAGTGGATTTGATGCTTCATATGGAGGAAGAATAGCCTGCGTGATGGATATCAAAAGTTATGGCTTAGATGACAATTATGATTTTCTTGGCGTGGGAACTGACATGATCAATACCTTTATAAATGGTCATCAAAGGTTTGGAACCAAAAAAAATAATTCCATTAGCTTTTCTGTAAGGAGATCCTTTGCAGACATTTGGGAATCACCAAACTTCATAAATATTTCAAAGTTCAATCAACAAGGATTACTTCTTGGTTCTGACGAACTCGAACCAAATAATGAAGATATTGAGATTGAGAATTCATTCAAATTTACAGATGCTCATCTAAAATTTGAATCTCAAATTAGTGACAAAACCTTAGTTTCTTTTTCAGGTCTGTATGCTGAAAATGATTTTATCGATAGACTTGAGGATACCAATGCAGAAGAGATTCAAAGAGATACAATGAATTTAGAAAATGCAGGATTGAGTCTAATGCTAGAACATAAATGGTCGGATAATTTCAAGACCAATATAAAAGCAATCGGCACCAACTACCAATACGATTTTAATTTATCTATCATCGATACGGATGATGGTGATCTTGAATATGGATTAAAATCTAACAGTATCATGGATCGGCAATTGCAATTAAATAATAGCTACCAGTTTGCCGAGAAAAAATTATTGCAATGGGGTTATCAATTTACACATTATGATATCGCCTTTGACAATTTCTTTGAGGCCAGAAATTCAAGAGCTGATGTTAGTGATGCAGACAATACACAAAGCAACCTCCAAGCTGGGTACATTAATTTCAAGAATCCAATTTCAGAAATAATTGGTATCAACGCAGGTATCAGAGCTAATTACTACAGCGAAACCGAAAAATTTTATTTCGAACCTCGATTAAATATATCTTACCAACTGGCGCCATCTTTTTCAGTTCATGCAAACTTTGGAAGACACTATCAATTCATTTCTCAGATAACAGAGTTTAAAGGAAATGAAAATGGTTTTAGCACAGAACTTTGGGCATTGTCAGAAGATCGTAATATCCCTGTGCAAGAAGCAAATCAATTACAAGCAGGTTTCATTTTTAATAAAAACAATTGGACTGTGGACCTCCAGGCCTATAGAAAAGACATTTCCGGACTTAGCAGCAGAGCCTATAATTTTGTAAATGATGAAAATAGTAAAAAGTCAATTGGCAATGCAGAGGTAAGAGGAATTGATTTGTTGGTCAAAAAGAGAATTAATAAAAATCTCAAAACTTGGCTTAGTTATACCCTATCCGAAATCGTACTTGATTTTCCTAAGGTAGCTATCCAGCCTTTCAATGCTGACTACGATCAAAGACATAGCTTTAAGATAACTTCTCAACTAAGCTTGGCAGATTTTGATCTGGGTGTGGGATTCAATTACTCCTCAGGCTTACCTTTTACTAGAATTATAGATTTTGAGATTGATAATCAAGTTGGTGGTCAAGGAGGCCAACAAGATTTAGAAATTGACATTGATTATGGACCAATCAATAGGAATAATTTGAGCCAGACGATGGAGCTTAATATCTCTGGCTCTTACCAATGGGTTTTTAAGAATTCAGATACAAAAGCAATCCTCACTGGTTCGGTCATCAATCTTTTAAATAGAAAAAATGTCTGGAACAGAACATTTTTTGTTGACACACCAAGAAACCAACCAGCTAGACTACAAACATTAGAAAAAGAGAATTTACCAGTCACCCCAAATCTCAGTCTCAGGTTTGAATTTTAAATTGCGTAAATTTAGAGCAGTTTAAAAAAGCTAATTATGCAACTCACTCAAGCTATTAAAAACTGTTTGGATAAATCTGTGCTTTGTTGGCTTGCCACATGCTCAGTTGACCTAGTTCCAAATGTTTCTCCTAAAGAAATATTCACTCATATAGAGAATGAATTTATCATCATTGCGAATATAGCTTCCCCAAATACTGTCAAAAATATTAGAAGCAATCCAAAAATCTCCCAGGGGTCTGTCAGCATCATTGATGTGGCGACCTTCACGGCACAGACCGCAGACTTT
>CALHKJ010000497.1 GCA_938033975.1 uncultured Saprospiraceae bacterium
CTTAAGAATTCATAAGATTGTTTGATGAGCTTTTCTCCTCCAAGAATCGCACCACCCAATACTCTCCCTTGGCCATCAATATATTTTGTGGCAGAATGAATAGAAAGGTCAATTCCAAAATCTGAGGGTCGCTGTAAGTAGGGTGAGGCAAAACAATTATCCACAATTGAAATCACTTTGTTTTGCTTACATAACCGAGAAAAGAACTCGAGATCTGCAATTTTCAAAGTTGGATTGGCTGGTGTTTCGAGGTAGGCGATTTTCGTATTATTTTGAATTCCTTTTTCCCAAGCTTCTTTGTCGTCAATTTCTACCAAGGTATATTCTATACCCATTTTAGGAAGTAGATTGGTTATGATGTAGGAGGCATTTCCAAAAATATTCTTTGAAGCTAATATATGATCACCTTGTTGAAGTAAAGATGCAAAGGCAGTATAGATAGCGGCCATACCCGAAGCGGTAGTAACTCCCTTCTCATAGTTTTCAAGCAGACATAATTTTTGAATAAACTCTTCTGTGTTCGGATTAGAAAAGCGAGAATATAGATTGCCTTCTAATTCATTTTTGAAAATGGCCTGACCTTGTTCTGCGCTTTCAAAAGAAAAGCTAGAGGTTAAGTATAGTGGGACTGAATGTTCCCTATTGTGGGATTGCTCACTTTGAGATCTAATCGCTATCGTTTCAAATCTTTTATCTTCCATGTATGTTTTTTAAATACCAAGAAGTGAAGAGTGAAACAGTAACAAATACTGATCGTTGATCATCTTTCTCCAAATAATTTGGAGATGGATTTAGCACCTTTGTCCGGGAGGACTGGTTGCTAAGGTGTCATCGGGCCATTTCCCTCAACCTTTCTTGATAATTATTATAAAAAGAACGTTTCTGGAATGAAGATACTGTAATTATGCAAGTACACAACATTTTCTGATTTCAATTATCAACACCATGCTCTCATAATGCCTCCAAGGGGCTTTAACCCCTTGTAAGCTTACAATAAACCCTCACCTTCCTTTGCCACCAAGAAAACTTGGATTCCAAACAAGCAGAGCCAAAAGTACAGCCATAAATACAGCACCACCAATATCGTATGTACTTTTGCTCAAGTGATAAATAATGAAGAACAACATAAAGGCAATAAAAAAGCCAGCGACGGCTCTTCTGAATTTTGGCATCATGATCAAAATTCCACCAGCCAATTGCATAACTCCTAAACCTTTCCATATTGTAGGTGAAACTGTATCCATTATGGAACACGGTGGTTCCATGAAGTTTAGAAACTTATCTGCGCCGATCATGAATAATAGCGCTGCACAGATTCCGGCAATGATGTTGGAAAAATTCATTGTAATTTATTTTATGGCTCTAGGTTCTTCTAATTATATCCTGAGTTTATTAAATTCTTCTCCGAAAATATAAACAATCTTCATTTGGTTGGACATTTGCAGAGTTTAAAAATATTTTTTCAAACCCAGGCAACCCTTTTTCAATTAGCTGCACATATACAATTGTAAACGCCGGCCAGCGTCGCTTAAAGAGCGAAAGACAATTCTTATTCAAAACTAAAATTAATTCTAAAGATGAAAAAAATCATATTCAAACTTCTAATCCTATCAGTTTTCTTTACAAGTAATGTAAATGCGCAAACGGTGGTCGATATTGTTGTGAACAGTCCTGATCACAATACCTTAGAAACTGCCGTTATTGCCGCTGAGCTTGCTGGCGCTTTATCTGGTGAAGGTCCATTTACAGTTTTTGCACCTACAGATGCTGCCTTCGGAGCTATTGATGCAGCGACATTAAACACTTTATTGGCGGATCCAACGGGAGATTTGGCTACGATACTTTCACATCATGTGGTAGTTGGTGTAGCAGACTCAGGTACAATCATGGATGGTCAATCTATTGGTAATTTGATAGCGCAAAATCTAACATTTTCTACAGCATCAGGACTTACTGTCAATGGAGCAAATATCAGTGTGACGGATATTAGAGCAGAAAATGGAGTAGTGCATGTTATCGATGCAGTAATGCTTCCAGAGGCGATGAAAACAAGAATTATGGGTACGATTATGGATGTAGTTTCTACTAGTCCAGTACATACGACTCTTAATTCTTTAATCGAGACTGCAGGTCTTGATGGTGCATTGAGTGGGGAAGGTCCATTTACTCTTTTTGCACCAACAGATGAGGCAATCGCAGCACTTCCAGCTGAAGTGGTAGAATCATTATTAGCAGATCCAACAGGAGCACTTTCACAAGTTTTATTATTTCATGCAGTCAGTGGGGTTGCATCCACAGATAATATCGCTGACGGAACCAGAGTAGGTAGTTTGCAAGGTGGCAACCTAGAGTTTGCAGCTAATGCTAATGGAGTAACAGTAAACGGAATCAACATTTCTACTTTCGATATATACACTACCAATGGAGTAGTGCACGTAATAGATGCAGTTTTAGTTCCGTAATATTCAATTGTTAGACATGAAAGGTGTTCAATGATTTATTTCATTGGGCACCTTTTTTATTGCCAAGATATTAATTAGAAAGTTTTGAGCTCACTCAAGGTAAATATCCATTCTGGTGTGGCAATCTCTTCATTTTCAAAACTGTACCATGGACTCAAATTTGTGTTCACAGGATTGTTAAGTATTTGGATCTCTTGAGCTGGCATGTAACTTTGGGCAAGAAGGTATATTTGTTTTCCAGTTTTTTCATGTATCGCTTTGTCTACGATAATAACTGCATGTCCAGGATGACCTCCTCTAATCAAAACATCACCAATATCAGCTTGATCAATCTTTTTTTTCTTCAATTCTTTCTCTAGTGAAGCAGTGCCAGCATAAGTAAATATTAGCTCTAAGTATTCCCAAAAATCTTCATAATTGTTGGAGGCAGCTGTTCCTTGGTCCCAATAGGTTTTATTCCCTTCCACTATCATTCTCCTTCCTTTCATCCATTCGCTATATTCAACAGTAAAACCATTGGTGAAATTGAATTTTATTTCGTCATACTTTTTTTGTTGCCACAAATGTTCTGCCTTAAGTCTTATAATCGCATCAGCGCATTGATGAAGATTTTTGTTGCCAATGGGTAATTTGATTACATAGCTATAGATTCCATTGTTTTGTTTAATAGATCCATTGTAATAATTGACAAGAGATCCATTTGGCTTTAATGGAAGCTTTCTTAGATAGTCCATAAAGGTATTTTCTTCCACCTTAAGTTTTTGATAACCACTTGGGCAGGAAATTTCCATAACTGTGGCTGGATCTTTTGCCTTGTTAGAATTAGGAGTAGGATCGGCAATACGATATTGACTAAAGTTTGCTTCCCGAGTTGGTTCAGAACAAGCAAAGCTTAGAAATATTACAATAGTTAAGATGGCAACTTTCATAAAGTGATTTGCTAATAGAACTAAAAAAGCATGTGCAAAATTATCTGCACATGCTTTTCTATTTGTAGAAACTATAATTTACTTATCTCATGATAACAAATTTCTCAGTATCAATAATTTTATCTCCATCCTTCATACTTACTACATACATTCCTGATGGTAGATCGCCAAGAAGTATTTCAATTATTTCATCTTCGCTATAGTTGATCAAGCTGAAATCTTGTGTTTTTAAAATCTGACCTGCCATATCTTGTATCTGGAATTTTACTTTATCTGCATGAATGTGATCAAAGTCAAGGACCTTAAGCCTAAGAATTCTAGATTCATCAATCATGTCTATAACAACCAGATAATCCAATGTCGATTTTGGTACCGCATCAAATTCAGTTGCAACAATTCCTCCAGAATTGTCATCCGTTAAATCTGTTTCCTCCGGTATTTCCTGTTGTAAGGTGTAGGTACTATCTACTGCTACAAAAGAGGTAAATTCTGTAACCAAGCTGTACTTAAGACCAAGTGCTGTAATCTCTTGATCAATGCTTAAGGTGTCATTTGGATTATCTGCAATTTCATAATCAGACATCAGTTTGATTTTTTTTCTTGCCCACAAGTATTGCAAGGCGATATTTTCTTCTGCATTGGCTGTATAGTTATCAAAATTAAAGGTATGAGTAAAATAACTACCTGCTTTTTCTCCCTCAATTGTAAGACTACCATTTTCTGCCGAATCATATTTTCCAAAAATGATAACGGGTCTATCCGCAAAAATATCAGGAATGGTCAGTGGTTCTACATCATAAATATTGACGCCAGAAAAGCTTGTAGTAATATTTGTCAAAGCCGGCTTTTCGATATACCGCTTAAAATCATCAGCTACATCAATTGCATCATTAAAATCTGTAGCAACAAAGGGTTCACCTTCGCCTACATAAGCAAGTCCATTGATGATGAACCTATTGACAGATTCTCCAATTCCAAAAGAAAAGAAATTGGCTTCATTAAGATTATCTCTTATTAAATTATACGCAGTCTTCTCAACCGTTACATAACCATCTGTAAGAATGACAAAGGTTCTTGAAAAATCATCATCCACTTCCATGTCAAGCGCTTGTTCTAAAGCAGGTATCAAATTTGTACCGCCACCTCCACTGAGATTATTCAACAAATCAATGGCCATATTGATATTTTGATTTGAAACATTAAGAGAGTTTTCTGCTAGCGCACTGCTTCCTCCTGCAAAGAATATGATGTTAAATTTATCTTCGTAGTTAAGATCTGAAAGTAGATCTGTAATTAATTTTTTAGAAATCTCCAAAGGCTCTCCTTGCATTGAACCGGATACATCCATTAGAAAAATATACTCTCTTGGTGGACTGTCATAAGCCTCACCAAAATTTGGAGGTTGCACCATAGAAAGAAAGAAATTTTCGGTCTCACCTTCATACAAAAGTAACCCTGTGTGAATATCAGCTCTAGTGAGTTTATAGTCTACAATAAAGTCAGCACCTGGGGCTGTGGACAAACTGGTATTTGTTCCTAAACTTTCATTGTCAAACTCTACATTGTGTGACTTGCATTCTGCTTGGACCGGCATACCTGCATTGATTTGCAGGTCAATATTCAATTCTGTTTGGCTTACTTCTGTAAGTTGAGCCTCCCCAAGACCAACCCATTCTTCACCCTCAGTCGTATATCTCGGCCCCACAATATTTGGGAATACAAATTGGTATTTTCCATCTCTTGGACTCATCAATTCAGTATAAGTCATTCGCACCCTGATGGTGTCACTTGATTGAATATTAGCTAAGCTCATTTGAAATACATTGGGTCTTTCTTGTTCTAGAAGAGACGCCGTTTGGCCTGCCTCACTCGCAGAGTCAAAAATTTCTTGAGCTTCTTCTTTTTCTTTAATGACAGCTTTAATGATTCGATTATTGATTTGCATCTCCATTGCGTAGATAGCTGCCTGATCAGACATAGGAAAGATATAAGTTGCATCGAGTAGAGAGTCGCCTGCATTGTAATATGTCTGTTCTACAACAACATTTGCAATCACACCACTGATGGTTGCATCCACATTAGTTGACAAGAGAGCTAAAGAAATTCCAGTAGTATCAACTGTTTCAATATTAAAATAGGGACAGCCAGTTTGGGCATTGGCGGATTGAGATCCAAGCATAAAAACAATAAGAGCAATAAAGAGACTTTTGAATGAAGTTGTAAAAGTTGACATAGGCTAATGTTTTAATTATTCTTAAGATAGAAATAATTGCCCTTTTAATTGATTGAATCTATTTCTAAGTCGCTAAGGAGATTTAATTTTACCAACCTTTGTATTTTTTTAACCGTCACCTTAACCTGAGAACAAAAAAAAGAGCCTTACATTTTGTAAAGCTCTTTTTTCAATTTGTATTAATTATACTGGATAGAAGAATTGTTCTGATACAATCTTGCCATCCTTCACTTTAAACATTGCCAATTCAGCGTCCTTTGCTCTTTCTCTTCCTTTCATTTTAATATCCATACTCATCGAACAGGTAAAATGATCTCCAGCAACTATAGGATCGCTGACTTCCATTCCGTAAAACTGTTCTACCATGCTATTCCACTGCTTGCCTTTTTCCTGAATGGCTTCCATGCCTTCACTTCTGTGAGGATAACCAACAGCTCCCTCCATTTCAATACTTACGGCGTCAGGAGAATAAAGCTCTTTATAAGCATCTTCAAAATTTCCTGTTCTGCAGTATTCTACCAATTTGTTTGCTACTTCTTGTGTTGTCATAATTTTTGATTTTTTGTTATATAATTACTTTTAATAATTACGCTAAGCTAATAGGTGAGTATGACATATCATGTCAGGGGTTTTTGTTCAATTTCTGCACAATCTAAAAAGTACTGTCTAAGATCAAATTTTCTATCTTCAAATTTTTCATGTAATACTCTGAATTTTTTAATTCTATCAAGCCTAAAAGTTCTAAAGTCATTTCTTAATTGACACCAAGCCACCACCATCCAAACTTCATCAAAACAATAGATTGCGCTTGGTTCTATTTTACGAAATGTATTGTCCAGCTTTTTATCAATATAATCAATCTCTGTCAAACTGTAATTAATGATTGCAGATTGAATCGCCGATAAAGAATTGGATCTTGCTTCGGGAGTGGTGTTTTGAAAAACCGCCATCTTTTCCTGTAACACTTCACTTTTCAATCGTAATGATCCTTTGAAAACTGATTTCACCTTCGTCAAAAATTGCCCAAAGTTTTGAATCAAAGATTCATCATTTGTTTTCGCAATCAGTTTTTCGGCAGTAATAATTGCACTCACTTCATTTTCTTCAAACATGATAGGCGCCACAGTATATCCTTCTTGAATAGTATATCCTTTGCCTTCAATGGTAATAATTGGAACACCTGATGCTTCAAGTTTTCTAATATCTCTATAAATGGTTCTTAAGCTTACTTCAAATTTTGTTGCCAATTCATTACCAGTCACCAATCTTTTGGATTTTAATATGGTGAGCATCGAAAGCAATCTGGATAAATGATTCATTTTTATTTTAAAAGTACGATTTGCAAGTGACAGAATGTGTCATACCCGTCGTGTTAAAAGATGCGTTTATCTATATTTTTTATTTTTCACAGCTAATTTTTACCTTTAAATAGCCAGTTTACTTACAAATCGAACAATTATGAAAATTCTAAGAATTCTACTTTTATTGATTGTATTGTTAGCAATCATATTTTTTGGCAGAGGTTTACTCACACCAAATGTCTCATATGAAAGTCAAATCACAGTTGAAAAACCTATTAAAGAAGCTTGGGCTGTGATGAATGATGAGAGCAAAATCACAGAATGGATGTCAGACATTACTAGCATGGAACATGTAAGTGGAGAAAAAGGAAAGGTTGGACAGGTCACTAAATATACTTTCAATCAAGATGGTCAGGAGTCAGAGATTATTGAAACGATAAAAGAGATAAAGCCAAATGAATATATTAAAATGGATTTTGACTTGGAAGGAGTTATGCTTATGGATTATACTGTCAATTTTTCAGAAAAGGATGGAAAGACTCAAATAAAGTCATCAACCATAAATACAGGAGAAGGGATCTTTATGAAATCAATGCTTTCATTTATGCAAGGAGGAATGAAAACTCAAGAAGATGAAAATATGGGAAAGCTGAAAAAACTGATTAATGAAAATCAAACTAATTATTTTCCTTTACAAGTTACCTTACCAGTAGAAGAAATGAGTGAGCAATAAAAAAAGGACTGATTTATCATCAGCCCTTTTATCAAAACTATATAGAGTTTTATTTATCTGAACATCACTTTATACTATCATCTAAATTCAATTTTTTAGAAAGTAAAAAACCAAGTCCTAAAAAGAAACTTATACCTAAAATTATAAGTAAACTTTTGGATGAAGCCTTTGCTATACCTT
>CALHKJ010000498.1 GCA_938033975.1 uncultured Saprospiraceae bacterium
GGTAAGGCTTATTTATACCAATCTAAATGGAGTGAGGCTGCTACACAGTTGAATGATGTTGTAAATAATGGACCTTATGATCTTCTTCCTGAGTATGTACATAATTTCAGATCTGAAGGAGAAAATGGCGTAGAGTCATTATTTGCTATTCAGTTTACAACTGATGGAGGACAATCTTTCAACGCAAATTCAACTGGTGCTTTGAACTTCCCTAACCCTGGTCCATTCGGTTCTTGCTGTGGTTTTTATCAACCAACTCAGGATCTATTGAATGCTTTCCAAACTGATGATAGTGGATTACCATTGTTGGGTACTTACAATAATCAAGATGTTGCAAGTGATTATGGTATAACTACTGCTGAGGCATTTACTCCTCATGCTGGAAACCTTGATCCAAGAGTTGATTATACAGTTGGAAGACGTGGAATCGATTACAATGGATATGGTGCACACGTAGGTTCTGATTGGATTCGTGCAACATTTGCAGATATTTCTGGACCTTATTTGCCTAAGAAAAATGTTTATTGGGCAGATGATGCTAGCAATACTCAAGCAACTGGTGGTTGGGGACAACAGTTATCTGGAGTCAACTACAATGTAATTAGATTTGCAGATGTACTATTAATGGCTGCAGAAGCAGCTGCTGAAACTGGTGATCTAGAAACTGCATTAGCCAATGTAAACAGAGTGAGAGAAAGAGCTAGAAACTCTAGCTATGTTCAAGCTGTTGGTGGCGGTGGAGATGCTGCAAACTATGTTATTGATCTTTATCCTTCTTTTTCAAGTGCAGATATGGCAAGAGAAGCTGTTAGATTTGAAAGAAGAGTGGAGTTAGGAATGGAAGGACACAGATTGTATGACCTTAGAAGATGGGGTATAGCTCAAGAAGTTATGACTGAATACTTCGCTAATGAGTCAAGAACTATCGCAAACTTTGGAGAAAAAGTAAGTCCTTACGATTCAAGACATGACCGTTTTCCAATTCCACTTGGTGCTATTGATGTAAGTGGTGGAGCATTATCGCAAAATCCTGGGTATTAAGATTTATAAATTTTCACAAAGAAAATCACATTGTAAAAATGTGTGATTCTTTGACCCTTAATATTAAATTACAGAATCCATTGAATTCATTTTTGATGGATTCTGTTTTTTATACCTCGTCAGAATCATTTGATTCCCTATTTATGCTTCCGCAAATATGCTACTACAAATACTAATGAGTCTTAGTGCATAGACAGATTTAATTTTATTCTCTAAATTAGTAATTGAAGAATCAGCGTTTAAAGTGAATAATTGTATGCTTATGCAAAAATGTAAGATCGGCTTATTTTTATTGATACTGCTACAAGTCTCATGCAGCAGTGATGAGCTTAATGACAACACGGATCTCTTCAGCTCAATTAGCTCAACAAAATCCAACATCCAATTTGCCAATACCCTCACGGAAAGTGACAGTTTGAATTATTTCACCTTTTCATATTTATATATGGGCGGTGGGGTCTCTGCTGGAGATATTAATAACGATGGATTAATCGATTTATACTTTACTGGTAATATGGTGCCTAACAAATTGTATTTGAATAAGGGCAACATGGAATTCGAAGATATTTCGGCTGCTGCTGGAGTAGCAGGTGATGACAGATGGTTCACCGGTGTTACCATGGCTGATGTAAACAATGATGGCTACTTAGACATTTATTGCTCTGTTGGTGGGAGAACCGATCCCAAGGAAAATATGCTTTATATAAATAATGGTGATAATACCTTTACCAACAAAGCGAAGGAGTATGGTGTAAATGATTTCGGAAACAGTGTGCAAGGCACTTTCTTCGATTATGATTTGGATGGGGATTTAGACCTTTATGTGGCCAATTATCCTCCAACAAGATTTGATGCACCAAATAGATATTACCAAGCCAAAATGTCAAATGTAAAAGATTTGGAGACAGATCATTTGTATAGAAACGATGGTGAAACATTTACAAAAGTGACAGAAGAAGCAGGTCTAAAAACTTTTGGTCTCTCGCTTAGTGCAACTGCCGCAGATCTAAATCAAGATGGCTGGCCTGACCTTTATGTATCAAATGACTTTAGCACACCAGATCTCTTTTATATAAACAATCAAGACGGTACCTTTTCCGAGCGTAGCCGGGCAATGCTAAAGAATACTTCCTTCTATGGAATGGGGGTAGACATTGCAGATATCAATAATGATCAATTATTGGACATCTTTCAAGTAGACATGACAGCTCAAAACAATCGGAGAGCAAAGGCAAATATGGCGGGTATGAACCCTGCACTATTTTGGAATACTGTGAATTCAGGTTTTCACTATCAGTACATGCAAAATAGTCTTCAGCTGAACAATGGAACAATCAATGAGTCGATGCCTGACTTTAGCAATATTTCGAGATTGGCTGGTGTCTCTTCGACGGATTGGAGTTGGGGCCCTTTATTGGTGGATTTAGATAATGATGGTTGGAAAGATTTATATATCTCGAATGGAACTCGAAGAGAAATTAATAACAAGGATTACTTCAATGCTTGGAAAAAATTAAAGAACAAGGCTGATAGCTCATTACATCGAAGTCTTGCAATTCCAGAAGAAAAAATAGACAATTTTGTATATCGCAATAATGGCGATCTCACCTTTGAACAAGTTAATGATTCATGGGGTTTAAAATTTGAAGGATGGTCTAACGGTTGTGTGTATGCTGATTTAGATAATGACGGGGATATGGATATTGTCACAAACAATATTGACGACTATGCCTCAGTTTTTGAAAATTCTGCTTCTAATAGAAACAATCACCTCACCTTAAAATTTAAGGGCAGTGAGAAGAATGTTTTTGGACTCGGTGTCAAGGTAAGTATTTCAACTTCAGAGAATACCCAATATCAAGAGTTGACACTTTCACGTGGATTTCAATCTTCTGTGGCACCTCAACTGCATTTTGGTTTGGGCAAATCTGACACCATTAA
>CALHKJ010000499.1 GCA_938033975.1 uncultured Saprospiraceae bacterium
CGTAGAAACTGTATATGTAGATAATACACTAAATGCAGTTGATGCTTTTGTGGATCTAGTTTCAGGAAAATCCTACAATATTACCAGATTTGATAGTCCAGTATTTAGAGACAAGCTTGCAGAGATGCTCAAGGCAAATGACTTTGATATTGTCCAGATGGAATCAAGCTATCTTTCAATTTATGTTGATACCATCAAAGCTAATTCCAAGGCAAAAATTGCTTTGAGAAGCCATAATCTTGAATATGAAATATGGGAACGAATTGCTGAAAACACAAAACGTGGATTAAAGAGTTGGTACCTCAATAAATGTGCAGAACGGTTATTTCAATTTGAGGTTGAGCAATTAGACTCATACGACTTGCTAGTCAGCATCACAGATAAAGATTTAGAAAAGTATCGTGAACTGGGATACCGAAAGGCTGGGGTTTCATCCCCAACAGGTCTTGATCTAAAGGATTATCAGATGAAACCTATCAAAAAAGAAATGTCACTCTCTTTTATAGGTTCACTGGATTGGATTCCAAACTTAAATGGGCTTAAGTGGTTTATCAACAACGTTTGGCCAATTCTATCGGAGAAAAATCCTGATTTGAAATTTCATGTTGCAGGCAGGTATCTAGATACTGCTCTACATAATATTTCTGCTAAGAACTTGATTGTTGAAGGTGAGGTTCCGTGTGCAAAAGATTTCATTGCCGACCATAATATTATGATTGTTCCTTTGTTTTCAGGTAGCGGCATTAGAATCAAAATATTGGAAGGTTTATCAATGGGTAAGACAGTAGTTTCTACTTCTCTAGGAGCTGAAGGGATTTGTGTTGAAAATGGAGAACACTTACTTTTAGCAGATGATGTTCAACAATTTGTTGAAGCAATACAATACTGCATTTCTGAACCTCAAAGTTTAGAAGATTTCAAAGTAAAAGGAAGAAGGCTCATCGAGGAAAAATACAGCTATTTGAACAATGGGAAGAAATTAGTAGAAGCATATAAAAATTTACTTGGTTTTAAAAAAGAATCAAGTAAAATCAAACCGCAAGTCTAAGCAGGCTCGTATTTCCAAAAAATCTAAATCATTTCAAGGTTTGTCTAAATTATATGGTAGTTGTTTCCTACATTTAAGCAGTAAAAACAACCATTAGATTGAGAGTTCTTGTAGTAGCAAGTAGGTTTCCCTATCCACTTCAAAAAGGAGATAAATTAAGACTTTTTCATCAGATAAAGAGCCTTTCTGCTTATGCGGAGATATACCTTTATACAACAAGTGTTGTTGATGTTTCAGATGAGGATAAACATGAATTATCTAAATACTGCAAATCTATTAAGGTCTTTCATTTGAGTCAAGCGAAAATGTTATCAAACCTTACACAATCGATTCTAACAAAACTACCACTGCAAGTTGGCTTGTTTACCGCCAAACCAATCCAAAATGAAATAAAGGAATTTGCGGAAGCAAACAAAATTGACCACATCTATTGTCAGCTCACAAGAATGGCCGAAAATGTAAAAGACCTGCCTTATCCAAAGACAATTGATTATATGGATGCATTTGGATTTGGTATGACTAAGAGGGCAGAAATGGGTGGAATATTGAAAAGACTAATCTACACTTTAGAAGCGAAGCGTATGAAAAAGTACGAAGCTGAAATCTATGGTAAGTTTGACAATCATACTATCATCACTGTCCAAGATAAAGAGAGATTGGAGCTCGAGCAAAATGATGTTGTAATTGTTCCAAATGGAGTGGATACAGAGTACTTTAAAAACCACGGAGGAATTCTAGATTATGATATAGTATTTGTAGGAAACATGGGCTATTTGCCAAATATAGACGCTGCAAAATTATTGGTGAAGAAAATATTGCCAAAAGTCAATAAGAACTTAGGTAGAAAATTATCAGTTTTGATTGCAGGAGCACGTCCTTCAAATGAAGTAATTGATCTTGCCAAGTATGATAATGTAACCATTGGAGGTTGGATGGAAGATATTCGTTCAGCTTATAAAAATGGGAAAATATTTGTAGCACCAATATTTAAAGGAATTGGGCAACAAAATAAGATCTTGGAGGCAATGTCAATGGAGATTCCTTGCATTGTAAATGATGATGTTGCAATTGGTTTAGGTCTAGAACATGACCAGCATTGTTTGATTGCAAATAGTGTAGACGAGTTTGTCGTACAAACAATAAGACTTCTCGAAGAGCCAATTCTTTACACCAATCTAATTGTAAATGCAAAAGAACTTGTGATGAGTAAGTTCATTTGGTCGAAACAAACTCAAGGGCTGGTTGATTTAATCGGAGCCTAATATTTAAAATTCAGGGCATGCAGTACCTGCAGATTCGTTGAAATATTCTCCATGAAACCTAAAAGATAGTTCAAAAGAATTCAATCCTCTTGTTCCACTAAAGGTCTGTCTCATATTCACATCATAACTTATTCCAATTAGAAAATTATTCAACTGAAATCCTAGCAATGGACTTAAAAGGTTTGGACTAAAACCATCTACATTATCAATCATGGAAAAGTAGGTGCCAAAGTGCAAAGCATTGACATAACCATCTAAGAAATATTTGACATTTGTTCCTAGTCTAACTTCAGTATCATCTCCTTGCACTTGAACTAAAGTTCTTGGAGAAAGTATCAGGCGATCTCCTAATTTTTGATCAAAACTGATGTGAGCAACCAAACGAGCATTTAATTGACTGTTGAGGTCAATAGCAGGATTTGGACTATTTTGATTTTTATAAAAGGAGACATTCGGGGTAGTAATGTGATGTAGAGCTACACCAGCAAAAAATGCTTGGCTTTGTGTAGCTCTGATGTGGTAATTCAAACCAACACTTAAGTCGAAAAATCCTAAATTATTTGGTGGGAATACTTCTGCTGTAGCTTCAGAGAAGGCATCTAGCTCATTAAATTCATCCCCAAAGACCAATTGATCATAATTGATATTCCTTTGAAAGATGCTCATCTGAGCGCCGATTCCTAGATATTGCTTTGTATCCTTGGATAGTAGCATATGGTATGCTCCACTTAAGGATATCTGAGAAGTATTGAGGGCTATAGCATTCACTTGATCATTCATGAAAAAGAGCCCTAAACCAGCCCTATTTGAGAATTTTTTCTTTGAATCGAGATCAAACTTTACCTCACCGCCGACAGCTGTGCTTGTATAAGGGTTATCTATCCCGCCACGCCATTGGTCCTTATACACCATTCCAACTCTATAGGTGCCGTCAATAGAGCCTGTAAGAGCTGGATTTATCTGATATGGTACAACATAAAACTGCGTAAAATTAACATCTTGGGAAACGGCTTGATTTATGCTATAAATAGAGCAGAGTAGCGCAACTAAAATGGTGATAGAATACTTCATCTTCTTCATACTTTCATTTAACTCTAGGAGTAGATTGGTATTGTGTTTAAACCATAAATAGCTGACTATCTTGATTTAAGATACAATAAACACAAATTTACAATAGTATAATGTGTTTGACTAATTTTAAAGAACTAAGCTTCAAAAACTAATAAACTACAAATAAGATCAAAGGAGGAGTAGAATATGGAATTTGCAGGGTATCTATAAGCCCAATGAGGAATTCAGCAGATGACAAGTCTGAAATGATTTCCCAGCTACTTTTTGGGGAATTGGTCGAAATCTACAAGAAAAAGAAGAAGACTTGGTTAAAGGTAATCAGTGCGCACGATGATTATCTTGGTTGGATTGATAAAAAGCATGTTCATATTATAACCAAAAAGGAGTTTGAGAAGCTTCGAGGTTGCAGCACCTTGGCGCTAGATTGGGTCAATCCTGCTGTTTCCAAAGGGAAATCTATTCCAATAGTTGCAGGCTCTAACCTTCATAATTTTGATGGTCTTACCTTCAAATCTCCCTTTGGAAGATTTCAATATAGTGGACAAATCATTGATGCTACCAAACTTGAGATTACGGCTGAGTTAATTTCAAAACTATCTAAGCAGTATCTGAATGCTCCTTACTTATGGGGTGGGCGATCACCTTTTGGAATTGATTGTTCTGGATATACCCAGATGATTTATAAAATGCTGGGATACGACCTACCAAGAGATTCTGCA